>NZ_JBIDFF010000020.1:0-47231 GCF_046635645.1 Gilliamella sp. BG2 | reverse complement strand
TCCTTTAAGGAGGTTAAAGTATAGCCATTTTAAAAAAACTTGGCTAGCTTTTTATGCAATTTTTTAATTAGAATACGGTGTTAGGTTTTGGCGTTACAGTAGGTATAACACGAGATAACTCCCTATTACTAAAAAAATATTAACAATACTACTTGGTGGACAAGTTATTTTTGAGTTAAAAAACTAACCAATTATAATTAGCAAATTTACTATGTACCTTAAATTATTAGTTAACAGCATAAGGAATTATATAAAAAATATTAGTACTTATTACTGCCATGTTTTTATTTGAATGTAATGAAAAAACTTATACTGTAGAAGATTATTGAAAATAACAAAGAAAGACTAAATGAATATCGTAAAAAATGTATAAACGGAGAAATAGATGGCGATAGTTTAAATTGTCAAAATTTGCACAAAGAAATGGTTAGACTTAGTAGACTAACTAATACAGGAAAATAGACTAACTAAATTAAAGATCTAAAGTCGTTTTAGGTAACTTTTAAAATTTCATATGTGGAATAATATGATACGGCTTTATAAAAGCCGATTTTTCCGTCGGCTTGTTTAGTGATTTTGAATTTTTCTGTTATGGTGTTACGCAAACTGCACGAGTAATGGCTCTAGCATTGTAAAAATCATAACTATAAGGAAACCCTAAAGCTGAATGAACACCAAGTCCTTTTCCATTACGATGAGAATCTCCTGCATTCACCCCTACACTTCGACTCCAATACCCTATATAGATATCCCAGTCACTGCCTGGATAACCGCTACATCTAACGCTTTCCAAATCTTCTGCATCAAAATTGTTAACAATACACCCCCATTCATTAAATAGCCCGCCCTGCCACATTGTTGTGCTTTCTTGATAGCTTAATTGACGAACAGGTAAACCAACGCGAGCACTATTTTCGGCTCTTCCTGGAATACCGCCTCGCCAACCATAACGACTTGCATTTGCATTCGTATAGTCATTTACATCTGGTATTCGATAGCCACTACCAAAACTTGCACAATAATTACTAACTTGTGTTTGGGCATTAGAACCATTACCTGTACCACGATAATTAACATTTGGCTGAGCTATATACCAGCGCATTATTTTAAATTCATATAATAATTTTGTCTTCGAACTATCGGCATATAGTTTGAATGTGACAGGTGTAAAACTTTTATTATTTGAGTTATATCTTGGTCCTTTCAAGGTTATTTTTAAACTTGGCTCGGCATTACCTAATGCCCCTGAGTTATTATAATTTTTATATTGCCAACGTGGTGTATTCTCTGTACTCAATGTCAAACTGACATTACCACCTTCTTCTGCCCTTACCACGTTACCATTAGCTGCTAACACTTGAGCTGGGGTTATATTTTTAAGTAACAAATAAAAAAACAACCCATGCGAACCAGTGCTTGGAAAGTTATTGCTAGTAACTGATGACGCCCCATTATAATTTCCACTATTCGAAGCACTTAATACCTTATACCCCTTATTAGCCACCCACGTCGAACCATCAACATTAAGCCCCATCCCATTAGAAGTACTGCCAAAAGCCAAATTAGGTTGGGCATAGCACACCGATACAATTGCCTTATTAGGGTTGATATAATAGGTATGACTCCCACTGGCAAAGTCGATACGATCTGGTACACCAGATCGCGTCTGTAACAGACCTCCCGATGAACTAATAGTTAACCTATATGGCGCATCACAAACATTTAGCAAACTATTAGGGTTACGCTTAACGATTGAGGTAATGTCCTCATAGGCATTATTGGCGTTCTTACTTTCCCACTTTACCGTTATGCTTCCTGTCGCACTGATGCCATCATCACCATCATCATCTCGCCCATAGTTATATGGGGCATTAACGACATCATTGAGATTAATAGTCGGGTAGTTATTATTGCCAGATCGAGGAAAAGGCACCATACTTTGTACCGTTTCAAAGGTATCCAAAGCGTTCGGTAATTCAATCGGACTGGTTGTACTTGAGTTATCTTCGTTCGCTTTAATTATTGTTCCATCCGATAACGTAATACCCAACAATGAACTAATATCATTTGCTTTTGTTACCCCACCATCAAACGTTAAATAAGGCGCCGTGCCGTGAATATCCTGCAAAGTCTGCGCCGATAATGCCTGCGAACTCATCGAATACGAAAGTAATAACAGTGCCATAAAAACCAGTGGGAACTTGAATAACAACTTGGAAATCGGTAATAGCCTTGGTGGCAATTCGGCCGATAAATCTAGCAATTTCGCTATATTAGGCAATAAAAATAGGAAATGAGTCTGATTTTGACTATGATGAAATTGAAAAAGATTTAGGACACAGGTTTGGCAGGTTAGATACCAAGTACTATAGCGCATAACGATTATTCAACCATTTAAATTATTGTTCTAATTTTATTTTTTATAATTATTCCTCATATTCCTCAGCTAATGAGCACTCCCTTGCATTAAAAGCGGTGGAATTATAATCTATTAAATGGAAATTCACTAGTTTTTTGTTAAAAATTTGTAATTTTTTGTTAAATAAATAAAATTAAGTTTTTGTTGGTATGCTTTTGGAAATGGTCTTGGTGGTGTTTTTGGCTAAAAACAACAAAAAATAAAATAAAATAAAAAACTTTACTATATTTTTTATTTAACCATTTCTACGCTGTATTTTTCTCACTATAAAAAATATGCTTTATTGCCAATAAACAATAATAAAATTACAATAATTTCACTTTAAACCACTTAAAGCAAAAAAAATGATTACTTACCACGATGCTACATTAGAAGATTTACCATTTATTGTTGATGTTTATAATTCAACAATTGCTGGTCGCCAAGTTACTGCCGATACAGTACCTGTTTCTGTTGAAAGTCGATTGGAATGGTTTTACCAGCATAACCCTAACAATCGTCCACTTTGGTTAATTAAATATCAAGATAAACCTTGTGGTTGGATTAGTTTATCTTCGTTTTATGGTCGCCCCGCTTTTTATAAAACCGTTGAGATTAGCTTATATCTTCATCAAGATTTTCGTGGCAAAAAAATTGGTCAATTTATGGTGGATAAAATTGAACAATTTGCTAAACAGGCTGGAATTGAGGCAATTTTTAGCTATGTGTTTCGACATAACTTACCTAGTGTTAATTTATTTAAAAAAATGCAGTATCAACAATGGGGACTTCTTCCAAAAATTGCTGAATTAGATAATGTTCAGCGTGATTTAGTGATATTAGGTAAACGGTTAGATTAACTGACCTCTATCGATAAAATTTACCTATTCAAAAGGATTTTTAATGAGCACCTTTAATGATATTAAATATTACGCCAGTCAATCTAAAATCACCACAACGCTAGTAGTAATCAATATTCTGTGTTTTTTTGCATTTCGGCTAGTTGATAGCCGTGGGTTTTCGCCATTATATGAAAATCATTTTTTGATTGATTGGGGAGCCGATGTTGCGGAGTTAACTTTTTCTGGCCAATATTGGCGCATGTTTACTAATTTATTTATGCATGTCAGTTTTACTCATTTAGCTATGAATATGCTGGCATTATGGAGCATTGGTCCTATTTTAGAACAACGCATTCCTTGCCTTGCTTTTGTTGGCATTTACTTTTTTTCAGGGCTAGTAGGAAGCTTATCAAGCAATATTGCCACCATCAATCAAAATGTGATTAGCTGTGGTGCCTCGGGTGCTATTTTGGGTATTATTACCGCATTGTTGGCTTATTGTTTGGTATTTAGAACCAATATACAAGAAATGCCAGTCAAAGCAATGCTGGTGAGTTTAGTATTAACTGCTGGGTTAGGGTTATTGCCATCTATCGATAATATGGCGCATATTGGTGGTGCTTGTGCTGGTTTTGTACTTGGTGGGGTTGTTTCGTTATGTATTAAAATGTTCAAATACCCAAGTAAGTTAACTCTGCTTATTATTGGTCTTGTATTTATTGTGACTGCATTGGGGATCTATGTGCAATATATGCACTATGCTTTACCTAATGGTTATTATGTCTATTATTAATAATAAAAAGGCGCTGATTATCATTAAACAGCGCCTTATTTATACAAAAGCTATTTAAAAGCTATTTAAAATCCGTGCAGGCTCAATCTTACAAGCACGTTTAGCTGGATAATAGCTAGCAATTAAGCTAAGTAACATGGCAGTTATAAACACTATCACCACATCAAATAGATGAATTTCGGATGGTAAAAAATCGATAAAATAGATATTGCTATTTAAGATTTTATGCCCCATTAATGACTCAATAAAGCCCATGATGTTAGAAAGTTGCCATGACAGTATTACGCCTAAAATAACTCCAATTAGACTGCCAATTAACCCTGAAATCACCCCATACCATATAAAAATATGTTTGATTAAACGATTAGTTGCGCCTAGGGTCTTTAATATGGCAATATCACGCTGTTTATCTTTTACGGCAATGACTAAAGTGGATACAATATTAAAACAAGCCACGCCAATGACCACAATCATGGCCAGATACATGATTTGCCTAATCATTTGAATATCACGATACATAAAGCCAAACGTCTGTTCCCAGCTATTAAATAACAGATCTTCGTCAAGCCTTAATGCTGCTTGACCAATAAGGTTATTGGATTGATAAACGTCTTTTACATTTACCATAATACCTGTAACGCTATCGCCCATATTTAGTAATTTCTGTGCATCTGTTAATGGAATTAAGGCCATGTTATTACTCAAGCTGCCACTTAATTCTAAAATCCCTACTACTTGCAAACGGACTCTTTTAGGTGGTTTGAGTTGATTTGGACTGCTCGAAACAGGAATTAATAAAGAAACCCATCCCCCTTCACTCACTGATAAATTTTTAGCAAGCCCTGCTCCAATAATAATTTGTTGGCTATCGGGCTTAAAATCTTGCCATTTATTATTCAGTACATAATTCGGTAGTGAACTGAATTGCATTTCTTGTTCAGGGTCAAGACCTTGTACTTGCACAGCGCCAAGCTTGCTACCGTTTTCAATTAATCCAGTAAAATTAACAAATGGTAAGGCTGATACAATATTACTATTGTCTTTAAGTTCTTGTTGAACGTGTTGCCAATTATCTAAATTGCCGTATTTTGGATAGAATTGTCCATGCGGCACTACCGATAACACTCGATTGTGTAATTCACGCTCAAAGCCATTCATGGCACTTAAGCCAATAATTAATGCCGCAATACCAATAGCAATGCTGAGTGTTGAGATAATCGAAATTAACGACACCATACCACTTTTGCGACGCCCTTTTCGAAATTTTATGGCGGTAATTAAAGATAAATTCATATTAATTATCCATTAATTGTTATCTGATGATGCGCTATCAGAAAGTTGACCATCTCTCATCACCATTTGTTTATCAAGTTTATTGGCAAGCTCAAGATCATGTGTAACAACCAAAAACGCAGTTCCGTGTTCACGATTTAATTTAATCAGTAGCTCAAAAATAGAATCGGCTGTTGATTTATCAAGGTTACCTGTTGGCTCATCAGCCATTACTAAAGCGGGGTTATTAATTAATGCACGCCCTATTGCCACTCGTTGGCGTTCTCCGCCAGACAGCTCGGAAGGGCGATGATTTGCTCGTTTGACTAAATTAACCGACTCTAGCATTGCCATAGCCCGTTTTTTAGCTTCGTTGGGTAAAACGCCTCCAATTAATAGTGGCATCGCTACATTTTCAAGCGCTGTAAAGTCAGGCAATAGGTGGTGAAATTGGTAAACAAAGCCAATTTCTTGATTGCGTAGACTTGCCTTTTCTTGTTCAGATAATTGATTTAACTGATGTGATTTAAAAATAATTTCGCCAGATGTGGGATTATCTAAGCCACCAAGCAAATGCAGTAAAGTGCTTTTACCCGATCCTGAACTACCTATAATGGCGAGTAATGACTGTGAATGAATATCAAACGAGACATTTTTTAAAACCTCGGTCACCATTTTGCCTTCGTTATAAGTTTTATAAAGATTTTTGGCACTTAGTAATATTTGTGAATTATTCATAACGTAAAGCCTCGGCAGGTTGAATATTGGCTGCACGATATGCAGGATAAAGTGTTGAAATTAGCGATAACATAAGCAATCCAATAATAATTAAAATAATTTGCGATGGTTCAACCAATGAAGGTAGCAAGATACCAGCTAAAGATAAACCTAACAATTGCATGATTTCGTTTAAGTTAATAGCAAGTAGCAGTCCTAAGGCGCTACCTAATAACGTGCCAATTATTCCTGAACTTGCACCTTGAATAATAAAAATTAACATAATTTTAAAGCGAGACAGACCTTGTGTTTTTAAAATAGCGACTTCGCCTTGCTTTTCCATCACCAGCAAGCTTAATGAAGTAATAATGTTAAAAGCCGCAACAATCACAATCAGGCTAATAAGTAATCCCATGACATTTTTTTCCATTTTAATGGCTTGAAATAATTCACCGCGTTTAGCTCGCCAATCTTTAAAGACTAATCCTTCAGGTAATGGGGTATTGGTTATCGAGGCAATATCCAGTGGTTTATCTAAAAATAGACGCCAACTGCTAATCATATTAGGAGGATAACGTAATAAGTTTTTGGCGTCAGATTGATTGACATAAATAAGCGTTTGATTGATATCGTGGTTAACCGTAAACAGTCCTACAATATTAAATAAACGCTGGGAAGGTATACGCCCAACTGGGGTAATTTGACTTGCATCTGTTACCATTAAACGTATTTTATCGCCAACAGTTACACCTAATTGATTAGCTAACGTTTGCCCTATGATAACATTGTATTGCCCTGCTTGAAGATCTAATACCGATCCACTATAGATATAATCATTAATAGGATCATCATCTTCTGGGTTAATGCCCATTAGTGTGCTTACAGTGATACTTTGCTCACTTTGCAAAACCACATCACTCGACACCAAAGAACTAATACGATTAACACCTTGAATCTGATTAAATTGCGCACGAGTAATGACCTTAGGATCTATCCTACCTTGTGGTGTTGTGATCTGGGCTTGAGGTAAAAACTTTAAAATACTACTTTGCATCTGATCTTCAAGCCCATTCATGACTGATAAGACCACAATTAGACCAATTGAACCTAACATAATCCCAATCATCGACAACCATGATACAAAGCGACCAAACCCATCCGTTTTTTGCCCGTATACATAGCGCAAACCAATAAAAAATACTAATGGACGAAATATTTTTGACATAAACGTATATATTACCTGAAACTTTTTTACAAAGTTTTGCTAGTTAAATGCAAGGTGCTTATCATACAGGATTAAACAGTTATAGAAAACAACCTCATACTTACGTTATAATCTGACAATAAATTTTCAGCGACATCAACGAACTCATCATGTCTAAAACAGTTAATATTTCAAACTTAATTCCTCAAAAATCAGGTGAAGTAAAGCAAATTGGGCAGCTAGTTGGCTCTTCCTTATCACAATTTTGCGCTCAAGCTATAGATGCACATGAAGGTATAGTTGTGATTGTCACTGATGATATGCAACAAACCTCGCGCATTCATGAAGAACTAAAGCAGTTTACATCCTTCCCTTCTATTATCTTTCCAGATTGGGAAACATTGCCTTATGACAGCTTTTCTCCTCATCAAGATATCGTATCAGAACGCTTATCTTGCCTTTATCATCTTGGACATTTAACCAAGGGGGCGTTAATTTTACCCATTAATACCTTAATGCAAAAAGTCTGTCCACAAAGTTATTTGGGTGGACATGTTTTTATGATGAAAAAAGGCTTACAAATTAGCCGAGAACATTTACGCCTTCAACTTGAAAATGCTGGCTATCGTTCAGTCAGCCAAGTTATGGAGCATGGCGAATATGCTACTCGTGGAGCGCTTTTTGATATCTACCCCATGGGCAGTGATAAGCCTTATCGCATCGATTTTTTTGATGATGAAATCGACAGTATTCGTACTTTTGATGTCGAAACTCAACGTACCTTTGGTGAAATTGCTGAAATACAATTGCTACCAGCCCATGAGTTTCCTTTCGATAAAACAGCTATTGAGTTGTTTCGTAGTCAATGGCGAGAACAATTTGAAGTTAGATTAGACTCAGAAAGCATCTATCAACAAGTTAGTAAAAATATTTTGCCAACCGGTATTGAATATTGGCAAGCACTGTTTTTTAACGAACCATTAACACCTCTATTTTCTTATTTTTTAGCAAATAGCTTAATTATCAATACAGTTAATATTGAGCAATATGCTAACAAATATTGGCAAGATATTACCCAACGTTATGAAAGTCGCAAAGTCGATCCTATGCGACCATTACTTGCACCAAATGTTATTTGGTCTAAAACTGACGAGATTTTTACCAATTTCAAAAACTACCCAAGAATGGTTTTATCGCATGCAATAACGACTGAATCAAATAAAAACGTTAATTTGCCTTATATAACATTACCTAATATTGCTATTGAGATCCAACAAAAAGATCCTTATTTGCAATTTCAAAAATTTGTTGAAAATTTTGCAGGAACAATCATCTTTTCGGTTGAATCAGAAGGACGCAAAGAGGCTTTACAAGAAATTCTTGGACGAATTCGTATTCACCCCACTACCATCAATTTACTTGATGAACGAAAAAACAGTGATAGCCGATTTTATTTAATCGTTGGAGCTAGTGAACAGGGCTTTATCAATCAGCAAGATAATTTTGCCTTTATTACTGAAAATGAGCTATTAGGACGACGAGTAGTTCGTCGTAAAAAAGAAAATAAACAAGCTATCAATACTGATTCACTTATTCGTAGTTTAGCTGAGCTCACACCCGGCAAACCCGTTGTCCATTTGGAACATGGCGTTGGTCGATATGCAGGACTTACCACATTAGAAACAGGTGGGATTACGGCTGAATATCTTATTCTATTATATGCTAATGACACCAAGCTTTATGTTCCTGTTTCATCATTAAATCTAATTAGCCGTTATTCTGGTGGCGATGAAGAGAACGCACCATTGAATAAATTAGGTACTGATGCATGGAGCAAAGCACGGCAAAAAGCGGCCGAAAAAGTACGAGATGTTGCAGCTGAATTACTAGATATTTACGCTGAACGTGAAAGTAAACCCGGATTTGAATTTAAACAAGACCGAGAGCAGTATGAATTATTTTGCCAAGGGTTTCCTTATCAAGAAACTGATGATCAACAAAATGCCATTGGTGCAGTAATTGGCGATATGTGCTCTCCTTATGCCATGGATAGATTAGTCTGTGGTGATGTTGGATTTGGTAAAACAGAAGTAGCGATCCGCGCTGCTTTTTTAGCTGTTATTAATCATAAACAAACAGCAGTTTTAGTTCCTACAACTTTACTTGCAGAACAACATTACGAAAGCTTTTGTGATCGTTTTGCAAACTGGCCAATTCGCATAGAAAGCCTGTCTCGATTCAAAACCGCCAAACAACAAAAAAGTATTATAGAAGCTCTTGGTGAAGGCAAAATTGATATTGTAATTGGCACACATAAATTGTTACAAGAAGATATCAAATGGAAAGATTTAGGCTTGTTGATTGTTGATGAAGAACATCGTTTTGGCGTCCGCCAAAAAGAACGAATTAAAGCAATGCGAGCAAACATTGATATTCTAACACTAACCGCAACGCCAATTCCAAGAACCCTCAACATGGCAATGAGTGGTATGCGGGATCTTTCTATTATTGCGACTCCTCCAGCTCGCCGTTTAGCAGTGAAAACCTTTGTTCGAGAATATGATGATCTCGTGATTAGAGAAGCCATTTTGCGTGAAATTTTACGTGGTGGTCAGATTTATTACTTACACAATGATATTTCTGATATCGAAAAAGTAAGCGAAAAACTGGCAGAGCTGGTGCCCGAAGCACGCATTACCATTGGACATGGGCAAATGCATGAACGCGATTTAGAACGTGTGATGAATGACTTTCATCATCAACGCTTTAACATACTTGTTTGTACTACCATTGTTGAAACGGGTATCGACATTCCTAACGCTAATACCATTATTATTGATCGTGCCGATAAATTTGGTTTAGCCCAGTTACATCAGCTCAGAGGACGAGTTGGACGTTCTTATCATCAGGCTTACGCTTATCTATTAACCCCACATCCTAAATTACTCACTAAAGATGCCAAAAAACGCCTAGAAGCAATTGCCTCACTTGAAGATTTAGGTGCAGGTTTTGCTCTAGCCACACACGATCTTGAAATTCGAGGTGCTGGGGAGTTATTAGGCAGCGATCAAAGCGGTCAAATTGAGACTATTGGCTTTAACCTTTATATTGAGCTACTTGATGAGGCCGTCAAATCACTAAAAGAGGGTAAAGAGCCAACACTTGAATCATTACTCAATAATCAACAAACAGAAATTGAGTTACGCTTACCAACACTTATTCCTGATGATTTTATTCCCGATGTTAATACACGTTTATCACTATATAAACGTATTGCGAGTATCACCGATCTTATCGAACTCACCGATATTCAAGTTGAAATGCGTGATCGTTTTGGTAAATTGCCCGATGCAGTGCTTTTTTTACTAGAAACTACCAAAATCCGTTATCACGCAACTCAATTAGGCATTACTAAGATTGAATTTGGTGAAAAAGGCGGTTATATTGAATTCGGTAATAATAATAGGGTGTCAGTCGATTACTTAATTGAAATAATTCAAAAAGAACCAAAAAATTATCGCTTAGAAAGTTCAAATCGATTAAAATTACAAAAATCAGAATTGCAACGAATCGATCGCATTGAATATATTAAAAATTTGTTGTCTGATTTTGCAAGTCATCAAGAATGATAACTATAATTACAATAAACGACTAAGAGAGCCACAATGAAAAAAAGCACACTTACTATAGGAATAATTGCTGTATTAGGTATGGCTTATGCAGGTACATCATGGTACAGCGGTAATATGATTGAAGAGCATATTGATGACCAATTAGCACTAATCACAAACAAAGTTAACCTGTCCCAAGATCTTTTCACATTTTCCGTTACTAAAAACCATTATGACAAAGGTATTTTTTCAACAAAAGTACATCTAACAGTGACCGTATCACCACGTGAATCGACTATTCAAGGTAGTTATCCAAAAAACTTATTTGATGACGATGTCACTATCCATCATGGCCCTTTTCCTATTGCTGCGCTTGCAAAAGGGACTTTTTCCCCACAATTGGCTTGGTTACAATATGAAATGAGTCAACAAGCAAATCCAACACTGTGGAAACTAGCGGGCAATCGACCGTTTATTAGTGGACATACAAGCGTGAGTTATGACGAATATATTACCGTTAAACTAGCAAGCAAAGCGATTAAAGCCTCGCAAAACGAAATCCCAACCATTCATGATAGTATCTTAGATATCAGTAACGGCAGTTATACCTTTAGTAGCTATACCGATGGTTCTGACATCAAGGCTGAAATCAAACTGGATAAATTAGTTTTTCTTTCTGACGATACCCATCATTTTAACTTTGATGACTTTAAACTGTCATTAAAGCCACTGACTACCACAGAAGACATCGATTATGAATTTAATATTGGCAATATTAACTACAGTTTTGATAGCTATCTTTCAAAAGGGAATTTTAATATTGACAACTTAAAATCAAAAGGTCGTGCTAACTACAAAAATCGAAATATTGATGAGCAAAGCAGTATTGATAAAATTACATTAAATTTCAAATCATCCACACCGAAAAACGAATCAGTGATTATTGACAAAATTGTGATGAGTCAAAAAAATATCTTAAATGACAGCAATAATACAATTGAAGGTTCGCTTGTAAGTCGTATTGGTTCGATTATTTACGGTCAACAAAATCTAGGTAGTGGATCATTTGATATTGACTTCAAAGGGGTTGGTAGACAATTTTTCGATCCTCACTTTGAAACAACTGATCCTGACATAAGTGAGAGCGACAAACACAATATTGAATTTTCGTTAAATAGATTGAATTGGCACAATGCTAGTGGCGACATTAATGTTAACTTATTGTTTAATATATCAGAAATAAATAGCTCAAATACTGATGTAGAAAACTATGACAAAATAAATACACTTAAATTCAATCTCGAAGCTCCGTTTGATGTTTTAGCTAGTTTGTCCGCACAAATCCAAAACCCTAACACTAAGCAAGTTACATCAGAACAAATTGCAAAAGAAAGCGCTGTAATAAAAAACAATGCCAAAATGTTTTTTAGTAGATCACCATTTTTTATCTTTAATAAAGATCAAACAGAAGGTATCTATTCTAATGTGGAGTATACAAAAGGCAATCAAAGCGTAAAGGTAAATGGACAATTACTAGATAAAAAAGATTTTTTTGGAAATTTCTAATTTATTTTAGCGACACTAAAAAAATTATAAAATGTTTCAATGATATTGGTTAATTTGGCGATTATTTTAGATTCAAGCGTAGTAGTTAACAATATATGCACCATAATATGCTAAGGTACTTATTTAAACTTGTATAGGTGCATTTTACAAAACATCAAAAAACTATCGCCTAGAAAGCTCAAATCGATTAAAATTATAACAACTAGGATTACAATTAATTTATCACGTTGAATATGTTAAAAATTTTCTAGTTGATTTTATAAATCATCAGGAATGATAATTTAAAATATAATAAATAACTAAGAGATCTATAATGAAAAAAACCACACTTGCTATAGGAATATTTGCTGTATTAGGGGTTGCTTACGTAGGCACTGCATGGCATACAGGCAACATGATCGAAAATAACATCGATAATGAATTGGTACAAATTACAAACAAAATTAATCAAACTCAAAACGATTTCACGTTTAATATTATAAAAAGTAATTATGGAAAGAATATCTTTTCAACTAAATTGCATTTAACTATTACAGCATCACTCCAAAATGCTACAGGCGACGATGCTCAACCTAAAACCTTATTTTCTGATGATGTTACTATTCATCATGGTCCATTTCCTATCGCTGCACTCGCCAAAGGAAGTTTTGCGCCTAAAATGGCTTGGTTAGAATATGAAATGAGCGAACAAACTAATCCGACACTTTGGAAGCTAGCGGGCAATCAGCCTTTTATTACAGGACATGCAGGTATAAGTTATGGCGAATATATCACTGTTAAACTAGCAAGCAAAGCAATAAAAGTTACCCAAAATGAAGTTCCATTCTTTCCAAGAATTGATAGTGCATTAGAACTTGGTGAAGGCAAGTACACCTTTGGTAGTTATACTACTGGCTCTGACATATCAACTAAAATTGAAATTGATAAAATTTTATTAACCTACCCTGCATCATTTAATTCAAAACCAGTTTCGGTTGTTATTAATAAATTCGTTATGGACGAAAAAAATGTCCTAAATGATGTCACTAATACTGTCGATGGATCATTTTCAAGTAGTGTAGATTCAATTATTTATGGGCAACAAAATCTAGGTTATGGCTCGATAGATATTGATTTTAAGGGACTTGATAAACATCTATTCACTAATCAATTGGGAATAGGTTATCCTGACTCAGATGATACAGAACAAAAGCATTATATTAATTTTTCGTTAAATAAATTGAATTGGCACAATCCTGCAGGCGATATTAATCTTAACCTATTTTTCAGTATGTCTGATATAGATAGTACAGCTATTGATGAAGCTGATTACGATAAAATTGACTCACTAAAATTAAAACTTGAAGCACCATTTGATGTATTAGCTTATACGTCCGCACAGATCGAAAACCCTAACTCTAACACGGTAACACCAGAACAAATTGCTAAAGCAAATCAAAACCTACAAATGATGTCCGCATTTTTCATTAGTAGCTCTCAATATTTTACTTCAAGCAATGGTAAAACCAAAGGTATCTATTCTGATATAAGCCTAACCAAAGATAGTGATGAAGTTAACGTAAATGGTAAAAAAGTAACAAAAGAAGAATTCTTTGAACAATTATAATTAGCTAATTTATTATTCAAATTAACCTATTTAGTTCCGCCACTAATTTTGGCGGAATCTTATTATTTTTAACTTAAGCAAAAAAATTTATGAATACAAATTCATCATCCACAACAGAAAACCAATTTAAACGAACCATGAAAACCCGCCATTTAATTATGCTATCCCTTGGTGGTGTTATTGGTACAGGTCTATTTTTTAATACTGGCTATATTATTGCTACTGCTGGGGCTATTGGCGCTATTATTGCTTATTTAATTGGTGCATTAGTTGTTTATTTAGTGATGTTGTGCCTAGGCGAACTGGCTGTCGCTATGCCTGAAACAGGTGCATTTCACACTTATGCTTCTCGCTTTATTAGTCCTGGCACTGGTTATACCGTTGCTTGGCTGTATTGGTTAACTTGGACAGTGGCACTTGGTTCAAGTCTAACCGCAGCTGGCTTATGTATGCAGTATTGGTTCCCTACTGTTTCGGTCTGGATTTGGTGTTTAATTTTTTGTATCGTAATCTTTGCATTAAACATTATAACCGCTCAATTCTTTGCCGAAAGTGAATTTTGGTTTTCAATCATTAAAGTCATCACTATTATTATTTTTATTGTTGCTGGAGCTGCTGCTATCTTTGGTTTTGTTCCTATGAAAAATGACATGCCAGCACCTTTTTTACACAATATTACCGATAATGGCTGGTTTCCTAATGGTATAACACCAATTATCATGACGATGGTTTCAGTTAATTTTGCCTTTTCTGGTACCGAGTTAATTGGTATTGCTGCGGGCGAAACTCACAATCCCGAAAAATCGATTCCACTTGCCATTAAAACAACAATTTTAAGATTGATTCTCTTTTTTATTGGAACCATTATTGTGTTAGCCTCTCTACTACCTATGGATCAAGCTGGCGTTATTACTAGTCCATTTGTAATGGTATTTGAAAATATCGGCATTCCATATGCTGCTGATATATTTAATTTTGTTATTGTAACCGCTATTTTATCAGCCGCTAATTCAGGACTTTATGCCTCTGGGCGTATGATGTGGTCGTTGTCTAATCAAGGTACACTACCAAAGTGCTTTGCTAAATTAACCAATAAAGGTATTCCAATGATCGCTATTGCAGTAAGTATGCTTGGTGGATTGTTAGCGTTATTTTCAAGCGTGATAGCTCCTGATACTGTATTTGTAGCATTAACCGCTATTTCTGGCTTCGCCGTGGTAGCAGTTTGGTTAAGTATTTGCATTTCACATTACTTTTTTAGAAAGCAACTATCCGAAAATCAAAAAAATGCCTTAAAATATAAAGCACCATTTTACCCTTTTGTGCCAATTTTAGGGTTTATTCTGTGTTTGATTGCTTGCATTGGTTTAGCATTCGATCCAGAACAACGCATTGCGCTTTATTGCGGTATTCCTTTTGTAATTGTCTGTTTTATTGCGCATCACTTTACCCAATCTTATCAAAAACGAGCAGTAAAAAATGACAAGTTATAATCCAATTAGTGCACTATTCAAACAAAAAAATCACATTATTATTGATGGTGCACTAGCCAGTGAACTACAACGCCGTGGATGCGATCTTAATGATAGTCTATGGTCGGCAAAAGTATTAATTGAAAAGCCCGAACTGATCTATCAAGTTCATTATGGCTATTTTAAAGCTGGCGCCGATTGCGCTATCACCGCCAGCTATCAAGCCACACCAGTAGGGTTTGAAAAAAAAGGAATTACGTTTGATGAATCTATCAAATTAATAAAAAAAAGCGTTGAACTTGCACAGCAAGCTAAACAGCAGTATTTGAATGAAACAAAGCAAAATAAAACATTATTGATTGCTGGGTCAGTTGGTCCCTATGGAGCATATCTTGCTAATGGGTCAGAATATACTGGCGACTATCAACTAACTGAAGCTGAATTTATTGATTTTCACCGTGATCGCATTCAAGCCTTGATTAATGCCCAAGTTGATATCCTTGCTTGTGAAACTCTACCTTCTTTTGCTGAAATTAAAGCGTTAGTTAAATTGATACAGCAGTTTCCAACTATCAATGCATGGTTTTCGTTTACATTAAAAGATGCCCAGCATCTTAGCGATGGCACACCATTATCACAAGTAATAGATTATTTAAACAACTTCGAGCAAATTGTAAGCCTTGGTATTAACTGCATTGCGTTAGAAAGTGTTACTCCAGCATTAGAAGTGCTAAATAAGCTTACAACCAAACCATTAATTGTTTATCCAAATTCAGGTGAACAATATGATCCAATAACAAAACAGTGGCACAAGAACCATCAACATGATTGCACCTTCAAAAATCAACTACCAATCTGGACAAAATTAGGTGCAAAATTAATTGGCGGTTGCTGCCAAACAACACCGAATGATATTAAAGAGATTGTGAGATTATTAAAGGATTATTAATTTTATTGTGATTGGATTTTGAGCATGAAGAGCTATTATAGTTTTGCGATAATATCTTAAACGGCTTCAAATCCAATCAAATTAAACCAACAAAACCATCAGTTAAACACTTGATTTTATTTTCTTCTATAAAGTTAAAGCCTGAGAGTCCAGTCAATAATTCCCTAGTACAATGAAAAGCTACTGAACAATTAATAATTAAACTTAATTCATTTGATTATAAATCGCAATTAATAGCACTACAAATAAGTGCAATGTTCCATCCTAAATTTTTACTATCTATCATTTGAAGGAAGCAATTAACTTTTCTAAAATAAACCGACTCGTTTCACTTTTCTTGTTTTGGATAAATATGTCCATTTTTTAATAAATTACCGTATTAAGCAATTCATAAATAAATGAATACACAAATTTAATTGCAAGATCAGATTAAATAATATTTAATTGAATAATATCATTAAAAAGGCAGCTATATTAAAAAGCTGCCTTAAAATTATAGACAAAATTAAATTTACTTAATGATTAAAAATTAACCTCAGTCCCAACAAAGTATCGTCTACCTTCTAAGGTTTTACCAAAATCATCGTTAGTTACATTTTTATCAAATAGATTATAAACACCGGCATAAACCTTAGCTTGTTTATGTATTTGATAAGATGCACCGATGTCCCAGAAAGTATAACCAGGATATTCAACTTTTGTGCCATCACGGTTATTAGACGATTCCATGCCATAATAGGCCATTTTTGTCCATAAATCCCATTGTTGGGTGACATACCAATCTAATTGAGTATTGAATTTTTGTTTAGGGGTTCGATTTAAAGATCGTCCTTTAAATTGCCCACTTTTTTGTTCTGTTTTCGTCCAAGAATAGTTAGATGTTAATAGGAAATCAGTAAATAAAGGCGTTTTAAATGAAAATTCAAAGCCTTTAAGATCAGCTTTGCCAACATTTTCACGGCCTTGTATAAAGTCAAACTTTTTACTATAACCATTCAACAAGCACTTGCTTCCTTTTTTACGATTACAAATATAATATGATTGAATTTTGTCTTTATATTTTGTGTAAAATGCAGTTGCAGAGGCATCAATACCATAATCATTGGTATAACCTATACCAATTTCGAAATTATTTGTTTTTTCTGGTTTTAAATCTGGATTTCCAATGATTACACCATCAGAATATCCACCACCAGTAACTTGCCCCCAATCCGTCACCACATAACGTAATTGTGGTGTAGCATAACCAGTAGAATAACCGCCTTTTAACGTAAAGTTATCATCAATATTCCACACACTGTAAACTCTTGGGTTCCAGTTACTACCATAATTTTCATCTTTGTTATAACGTAATCCTAATGTTAAACTCCAATTTTCTAAAATACGTAACTCATCTTCTCCAAATAACGCATAATTCCAACGATCAATTTTAGATAATGTCGTTTTTAGTTGATTTCCTTCGTCATGCAACTCTTGATAATTATATTTTCCGCCTAAAGTCAGCATGTTAATACTAAAAGGAATAGTAACACGTGTATCTACATCCGTATTACGAATTTTCATGTTCCTTTTTGGGTTATTATTTCCTTCATAAGAGACAAATGAAGTTGTAGAGACATCACCAAACAAACCATTATGTGTTAAAGCAAACGTATTTCGTCTATTATCTCTATTAAAATCACTTCTAGATTTATCTCTTGTTTTTCCTGCAGTTGCATTACTATTTTGTAAAGCTCGGCCAAAATCGAGATCAAATTTTTGTGTGTCTGTAGCATTTAAAGATAATTTACCATTTAAACTACGTAATTTTTGTCCTGCATGGCCAGCAAGAAATTTATCTTCATGGCGATTTGAATACTGCCCATAAAGTTGTATACCTAAAACGTCATCAATAATCGGTCCCATGGTCGAAAAACTGCCAGTATATGTATCTTTTTCTTTTGAACGATAAGGAATAACCGATTCTAAACGTATACCACTTTGCCATTTATTTGACACTTTTTTGGTAATAATATTAACAACCCCTCCCATCGCATCAGAACCATATAATGACGACATAGGGCCTCGCACAACCTCAATACGTTCAATTGCCGTTAATGGTGGTAACCATCCTTGTTCAAATCCTGAATTATCACTATTTGGTCTTGTTTCGCGGGTACTAACCTTTTTGCCATCTACTAATATTAGGGTATATTTGGCATCCATGCCTCGAATACTAATATCAGTAGAATCACCACCACCAGTAATATTTACTCCAGGAATATCCTTCAACGCATCTGTGACATCACGATAAGGTTTTTTTTCAATTTCTTCTGGTGTAATTACCGAAATGGTAGCCGGTGCTTCTTTGACTTGTTGAGAAAACCCCGATGCAGTAACAACCATGGTGTCAGTATCTGAATTGCTAGCTGCTATAGCAGCTGTCGATAATGACAACAAAATACTAGTATTAATGACATTTGTAGCCAATTTAATCTTCTTTTTTGCTTTCATTGTTATAACCCTATTATTTATAATGACATTTATAGATTTATAAGATATATGAAGACTACACTATATGAGAATGATTATCAATATCTTTAAAAAATTATTTATAGCTAGACAAATCCTTTTTGTTAAATGATAATAATTATCATTTATATAAAAACAGGAAAATTGAGATGAATAAAAAGAAAAAGATATTTTTAAGTAGTATTGCATCGATTATATTAAGTTTAACTGGTTGCCAATCAACGACAACAATGAGTGTAACTGCCAACAACCAAACGGTACAAGTTCCTAAGTTGCCCGAAAAAGTTGTTGTCATGAACTATGGGGCATTAGATACTTTAGAGGCGCTAGGTAAAGGTTCGATAGTTGTTGCAACTCCACTATCAGTTATCCCTTCTTATTTGCAACAATTTAACAAAACATCAATTACCGATACAGGCAATATGAAAGAACCCAATATTGATGCAATCAGACAAGTTAAGCCAGATTTAATTATTATTGATGGCCGTCAAGCTAGTAAAACTGAAGATCTATCTAAAATTGCACCAGTCATTAATTTAAGTGTTAACGCCCAAAATTATGTTGAATCAACCAAAAATCATATCCACCTACTGGCAAATATTACAGGCACAGAGAGTAAAGCTGATAATATTATTCAGTCATTAGATGAAAAAATTCAACATGCCCGAGCAGTAGCCGAAGCTAGTTCTAAAAAAGCTATTGTTGCTATTCATAACGATGGGAAGATGATTCTTATCAATTCAAGCTCAAGCGCGGCATTGATTCACGATGTACTAGATGTTAAACGAGCGGTACCACTCACCGTTATGCCCGCAAATAACTTAATAGGCAAACCAAAACCAATTTTTATTGATGATAATTACATTAAATCAGTCAAACCTGATATTATTTTTGTTGTTGATCGTAGCAAAGCAATCGGCAATCAAGGTATGGCTGAGCACTTTTTTTCACAAAAAGTATTAAACAAAAGCAAAACACAGGTTGTTTATTTAACTCCTGATCTTTGGTATTTGTCGGGTGGTGGTGCTGAAAGCATAGATCGTCAAATTGACGAAATCATTAATGCATTAAAATAATATAACTTGATTGTTAACTTTCTATTTTTTAAATAGCCTTTATTGTCAATAAAGGCTTTATTTTATACTGATAAATATCAGAGAAATACTTAATAAATAATCCTTTTTATTCAAACGAACTACTTTCCGAGTTATTACTAATACTTAATAGATAAGCCAAAGCATTGTTAATGTAAATTTGAAATTAGAAAATCGGTATATTAACTATGATGAAATGTGATAAAATGCCGACTTTATTTTGATTTGTAAACGATAATTAACAAATATAGTTTATTGAATTCTCAAACAATACCTCTTTAATATAACACACTATTATAAATACTATGAATATGTTACCCCCTACAATTGGATTTGTGAGCCTTGGCTGTCCTAAAAATTTAGTTGACTCTGAGCGAATTTTAACCGAACTGCGTACACAAGGTTATCAAGTCGTACCTAGCTATGACAATGCCGATCTAGTCATTGTAAACACTTGTGGATTTATTGACAGTGCAGTGCAAGAATCTCTAGAAGCAATCGGCGAAGCTCTTAATGAAAACGGCAAAGTCATTGTAACTGGATGCCTTGGTGCCAAAGAAGATCAAATTAGGACTGTACACCCAAAAGTACTTGAAATATCAGGTCCACACAGCTATGAAGCGGTACTAAATCATGTTAATAAATATGCACCAAAACCTGCTTATAATCCATTTACCAGTCTAGTCCCCCAACAAGGTATAAAACTAACACCAAAACATTATGCTTACCTAAAAATTTCTGAAGGTTGTAATCATAGTTGTACATTTTGCATTATTCCATCATTACGAGGTGAAATGATTAGTCGCCCTATTGGTAACGTACTTGATGAAGCAAAACGTCTAGCCGACAGTGGTGTTAAAGAATTATTAGTTATTGCACAAGACACTTCAGCTTACGGCGTTGATATCAAAAACAGGACCAGTTTCTGGAATGGAATGCCATTAAAAACTGATATTCAAACGCTTTGCGAACAATTATCAAGTTTGGGAATTTGGGTCAGATTGCATTATATGTATCCTTATCCAAGTGTCGATAATCTAATTCCATTAATGGCAGATGGTAAAATTTTGCCTTATTTAGATGTGCCATTACAACACGCAAGTCCAACAATTTTAAAATCAATGAAACGACCTGGAACCATTGAAAGAACCTTAGAACGTATCCATAAATGGCGAGAAATCTGTTCTGATATCACGTTACGTTCAACCTTTATTGTTGGTTATCCCGGCGAAACAGAACAAGATTTTGAATTACTGCTCGACTTTTTATCACAAGCGCAATTAGATCGCGTTGGCTGCTTTCCATACAGTCCTATAGAAGGTGCTGAAGCCAATAAACTTGCCGATCAAATTCCTGAAGCAATAAAACAAGAACGTTTTGATCGCTTTATGCAACTACAACAAAAAATCTCAACGCAAAAATTACAAGCCAAAATTGGCAAAACGCTAGCTGTCATTATTGATGAAGTTGATGATGAAGGTGCAATAGGTCGTAGTATGGCTGATGCCCCTGAAATCGACGGCGTTGTTTATTTAAACGAAGAAAACCAAGTCAAAGTCGGTGATATTGTTCAGGTTAACATTGAGCATTCCGATGAGTACGATCTATGGGGAACGGTTAAACGTTAATTAACACCATGAAACAACATTATAAACACGAAGTAAAAAATCTGGTTAAATTGGCAGTTCCGGTGCTAATTGCGCAAGTATCGCAAACTGCGATCACCTTTGTTGATACTATCATGGCAGGCAATTATAGTAAAACGGCACTTTCTGGGGTAGCCATTGCTGTCTCGATATGGCTACCTACCATCTTATTTGGGCAAGGTTTACTCACTGTTTTAACGCCAATTATTTCAAACCTAAATGGTGCAGCTAAACGAAACCAAGTTGCCGATCATACTCGGCAAGGCGTTGTCATCGCATTGGTATTATCAGTGCTTATGATGTTAGTTCTCTATCATTCCGACCTAATAATAAACTTAAGAAGCTCGGACGATCACCCTATTGATCCAGAAATGATGGACGTGGCAACCAAATTTTTACGTGCCATAATGTGGGGTGTGCCAGCATTCTTGCTTTTCTTGGTCTACCGCAATCAATGTGAAGGGCTATCAAACACAAAGCCAGCCATGGTGATTATATTCATTGCCCTTCTTGCCAACATTCCAATTAATTACGTTTTAATCTATGGAAAATTAGGCTTACCTGCTTTTGGTGGGGTCGGCTGTGGCATTACAGCGACAATCATCTTTTGGCTCATGTTTATATTAATACGCTTATATACACTCACTAGCGCAAGCCAACGCGACATTCGCCTAACACCAATCACCAAACTAGTTGATTTTGCTATAATCAAAAAAATTGTTGTGCTTGGTACTCCGCTTGCTCTCGCTTACTTTTTTGAAATGAGCTTATTTGCTGTGATTGCATTATTAATTGCCCCATTAGGTCAAATAACCGTTGCTGCACATCAAATTATATTCACTATCAGCAGTTTAACCTTCGCTATTCCATTATCTCTTGGGGTTGCTACTAGTATTCGTGTCGGTTATTTACTGGGCAAAAGAAAACCAGTTTTAGCCAAACAAACTTCTTACATTAGTTTAGCCATATCCTTAGCAATCGCCATTATAGTTGCATTAATTTTAGTTATTTTTAGTTCACAAATCATCACCATATTTACACAAGAAAATGCTGTAATTGCTATTTGTATGCAACTTATTATTTTACTCGCTATTTATCAAGCGTCTGACTATTTACAAGTAGTAGCTAGTAATGTGCTTCGAGGTTATAAAGACACTAAAAGCATTTTTTTTATTACTCTACTTTCTTATTGGGTAGTCGGATTGCCGGTTGGTTATGTTCTAGGATTAACCGACCTAATCATTCAGCCAATTGGCGCAGCTGGTTTTTGGATAGGTATTATATCAGGACTTGCTGTTGCGGCATTACTATTAATAGCTAGGATGATCTATATTCAAAAACAACCTGTTGAAGTTATTTTAGAGCAGGCATCAAGATAAAGTTATTTATTAAAGACATTCAATAAAATAAAAAAGATTAACCTCATTTTATTAATAACAACTTATTGATTATTCAATAAATAAACATAAATAGGTTAATCTTTCAACAATTATGGACAAGCAACCATCCCATCGAAGTTCTAACATTAGTCCATGGTGGTAAACCCTAGACATAGGAAACTTCATCACTTTCTCCTCGTCGATACTAATACTCACAATTAAAATATTGGATATTTTTTATCAAAACCTATTGTCAAATATTTGAATAAATTTATAATTCTTGAAACCAAAAATTGATATAATAAATATAGTTACTATGATAAAAAAAGAAAATATACTTTCACATGGAGTGTGTCTTTGTCTTTCTATTTTGCTTGTTTACTTATTAGGTTACGAGCAAAGATTTGATCGCATATTTCTAACTTACTTTTCTCTTACTTTTTTAGCTCGACTTACTTTTTTTCGAATCTTTTTCTGCATTTGGTTTGTAATAGCTGCTATCTATTTTCCTATTGGATTTTATTATGGTCCACCTAATGTTGCCGTAATTAGTGCTATTGCTGAAACAGATTTTGATGAAATGACGGAATTCTGTTCACAACTATCAGTTTATTTTTATTTTGCTCCTCTAATCTTAGCATTAATTTTTATTATATTATTTAAAAGATTTTCATTTCCAAAAACTAACAATTTCTATTTACTTATTTTTGTATTAGGGCTATGTTTTTATAGACCAATTAAAGCTGTAATAAAACATAATCCAAATTCTTTCAATACAATATCAACTACTTTATTGAATAACTTAAAGTATCCTATTTTTGAGTTTTCTCTCTCATTTTACGATAGTGCAAAACTTTATTTTCAAGAAAAACAAGAACAATTAAAACAAATTGAGCAAACAAATACTATCCCAATTTTATCTATTAATCCTCAAAAAAAGAACTATATTATTATTATTGGCGAAAGTGTTCGTAAAGACTATATGAGCGCTTATGGTTTTAAACTTGACAATACTCCCTTTGCTCGCACCCAAGCCAGCATTATTTGGGATGGATTAATAACACCTGCACCAAATACCCAATCATCAATTCCACATTTAATTAGTCAATCAATCTTTTTAGACGACAAAAAAGTCAATGCACAACTAAATAATAATATTGTTAGCATTGCTAATGAGGCAGGATTTGAAACTTATTGGCTTTCAAATCAAGGTAAGTTAGGCACAATTGAAATTACGGTACCTCGTATTGCCTCTTATGCACAACATTCATTTTACACTAAAAAAGGTGAATATAATGGTAAATCATCGAGAGGAAAACATGATACTTTATTATTACCTGAATTAGATAATATTTTATCGACAGAAAATAGCAAACCAAAACTTATTGTTATGCACCTAATTGGTTCACACTCTAACTTTTGTAAGCGATTAGAATTTAATGTGCAGTTTGATCTGAATAATAAAAATATATCATGTTATGTTAGTAGTATTAAAGAAACAGATGATCTTATTGCACAAACTATCAGTATACTAAAAAAATATAATCAAGATTATTCAGTTGTTTACTTTGCAGATCATGGGCTTGCGCATGCAGATCAACATAATGACTTAAGACACAATTCAGAATATCAAGATAGTTATCGTGTCCCATTTATCTTTTTTGATTCAGATAAAACACCCCAGCAAAAAATTAATAAACAAGTATCGGGATTCCAATTAGTTTATCTATTGAGTAACTGGATGGGGATAAAATTAGACGTAAACCATAATTATATGGAAAACGAACTTTCTCAAATACCAGAACAACAAAATATCAAAGTTAAAGGCTGGGATAACAATAAATTATATCAATTTGATAAACTAAAAAAAGATCCTAATCCCTATTAGGTTTATAATCATAGACAGATATAAAATGCCATCATTAGATCAGATGGCATTTGATTGATAATTATTCTATTATTATTTTAATAAACTATTTGCCTGAGCTATTACATTTTCAACAGTAAAGCCGAATGCTTTAAATAGTTGATCAGCTGGACCTGACTCACCAAAGCTTGTCATGCCAACGACTTTGCCGTTAAGACCAACATATTTATACCAGTAATCGCTGATACCAGCTTCAATAGCTAGGCGAGCTGTCACTGATGATGGCAATACTGACTCTCTATAAGTGCTATCTTGTTTATCAAACGCATCAGTTGATGGCATTGACACAACTCGCACTTTTTTACCTGCTTGTGTAAGTTGATGATAAGCTTCAACTGCAAGTTCTACTTCTGAACCAGTAGCAATAATTATCAACTCTGGAGTACCAGTACAATCATTTAAGATATAACCGCCTCGATAGACATTGGCTAATTGTTCAGCTGTACGTTCTTGTTGTTTTAAATTTTGTCTTGAGAAGATTAATGCAGTTGGACCATCTTTGCGCTCAATACCATACTGCCAAGCAATAGCTGATTCTACTTGGTCACATGGGCGCCAAGTACTCACATTTGGCGTAACTCGTAAGCTTGCCATTTGCTCGACGGGTTGATGCGTTGGGCCATCTTCACCCAAGCCAATTGAATCATGTGTATAGACAAATAAAGAACGTATTTTCATTAACGCAGCCATACGAACGGCATTGCGTGCGTACTCCATAAACATTAAGAATGTTGCACCATAAGGAATAAATCCACCATGTAAAGCAATACCGTTCATGATTGCTGACATACCAAACTCACGCACACCATAATGGATATAGTTACCATCAGCATTAGCTAAAATTTCTTTAGAGCCTGACCACATGGTTAAGTTACTTGGTGCTAAATCTGCTGAACCACCTAAAAATTCAGGTAAAGCTGGCGCAAATGCTTCGATAGCATTTTGAGATGCTTTACGAGTTGCAATAGTTGCTGGATTTGCTTGTAGTTTATTCACTACATCGTTAGTGATTTGAGTCCAATTTGCTGGCAAATCACCATTAACACGACGTTTGAATTCTTTCGCTAATTCAGGATAGACCTTAGCATAAGCATCAAAACGAGCATTCCATTCATCTTCTACTTGTTTACCTTTTGCTTTCGCATCCCAAGCATCATAATAATCTTTAGGAATTTCAAAAGCAGGATAATTCCAACCTAATGATTTACGGGTTGCTTCAATTTCAGCATCACCTAAAGGTGCACCATGACTTTCATGGCTACCTGCTTTATTTGGCGAACCAAAACCAATTACCGTTTTACACATTAGTAGTGATGGTTTATCACTTACTGCTTGCGCTTGTTCAATCGCTTGTTTTAAGGCTTTAGCGTCATGCCCATCAATACCACGAATAACATGCCAACCATAAGATTCAAAACGTTTTGCGGTATCATCAGTAAACCAACCTTCTACCTCACCGTCGATTGAAATTCCATTATCGTCATAAAATGCAATTAGTTTACCTAGCTTTAATGTGCCTGCTAATGAACACACTTCGTGCGATATTCCTTCCATCATACAACCATCGCCCATAAACACATAAGTATGGTGATCAACAATTGTATGACCTGCTTTATTAAATTGTGCCGCTAATGTTCTTTCTGCAATTGCCATACCTACAGCATTGGCAATACCTTGCCCAAGTGGACCTGTGGTTGTTTCGACACCTGGCACATAACCATATTCAGGGTGTCCTGCAGTTTTTGAATGCAACTGACGGAAATTTTTAAGATCATCAATCGTCACATCATAACCAGTTAAATGCAATAGGCTATAAATCAACATAGATGCATGACCATTTGATAAAACAAAGCGGTCACGATCAGCCCATTTAGGATTGGTTGGATTGTGTTTTAAAAAGCCACGCCAAAGTACTTCGGCCATATCCGCCATACCCATTGGCGCACCAGGATGGCCTGATTTTGCTTTTTGCACGCCATCCATGCTTAATGCCCTTATCGCATTCGCCAGTTCGCGGTGAGATAGTGTGGTTGCATTCATGTCATCATCTCCAAAAAATTTTGAGTTTAAATTTGTTAATACCTGCAAGGTTAACATCACTTGCAAAATCGTTATTTAAATTAACGAAAGAAAATAGCATAAAAATGGGGAGCATACTCCCCAATTGTTTTATATGATTATAACAATGCGCCAATCATATCTTCTAATTTGCCTTGATCTACGGCAAAAGCACGAATCCCTTCGGCTAATTTTTCAACTGCCATAGCATCGCTATTATGTTGCCATCTAAATTCGGCCTCAGTCATTGGCGCAGGACGAGCAACTATGGTTTGATTTGGATTGAGCTTCTGTACAACAGGCGTATTTGATTGTTGCATTTCGGCCAGTAAGTTAGGCGAAATTGTCAATCTATCACAACCTGCTAATGCTAAAATCTGATCGACCTTACGGAAGCTAGCCCCCATAACAATAGTTTTATAACCGTGTTGTTTATAATAATTAAAGATATTACGCACAGAAATTACGCCCGGATCTTCATCCGCAACATAAGGTTCGATTGATTTTTTAGCTTGATACCAATCATAGATTCGGCCCACAAAAGGCGAAATTAAAAATGCATTTACTTCAGCACAAGCACGTGCTTGTGCGAACGAAAATAGCAAAGTTAAATTACAGTTTATCCCTTCTTTTTCTAGCACTTCAGCCGCTTTAATACCTTCCCAAGTTGAAGCAATTTTAATTAAGATACGTGACTTATCAATACCCTTTTCTTCATAAAGTGCAATAATTTTACGTGCCTTTTCAATACATCCTTGTTTATCAAAAGACAAACGAGCATCCACTTCGGTCGAAATACGACCAGGAACAGTTTTTAAAATTTCGGCGCCAATATTAACTGCAACCTGATCACACGCATTAACTAATTGTTGTTCTTTACTGCCACCAATTTTTTTCGCAGTTTCAACTGCAGAATCAATTAAATAACGATATTGAGGAAGTTGCGCTGCTTTCAAAACGAGGGAAGGATTGGTTGTTGCATCTTCGGGGGAAAACTGCTTAATAGAATCGATATCACCAGTATCGGCTACCACTACAGTTAATTTTTTAAATTCATCTAATTGACTCATACATTTTATCCTCATACAACGTTTTACTATAATGAAAGTATAATAACATTTATTCAACAATAAAACGACTTTGTCATGAGGTGGTCATTAATCTATCTTGTTGTCAAAAATCAGACAGGCTGAAAACATAAAATGTAGCCTCAGACTCTGATAATATAGAATCACTTATCCATGTTTGCTAGCTTATCCATACAAATAAAATTAATTCTGTGAATTTAATCACAAAATCAAATCAGCGTTAATTAGCATCATTTATCTATGATGCAACAAAATAATTGACAACACATTATAAATGTAAAAAGTTACTGATTCATGATTCAATTAAACCCAAACATATTCAACATTACCAGCTAAGTGACAGTTTGAACAAGAGTGACACTTATTAGTTTGGCAAAACAATAGCTGATCTTGTACTATGAGCTTTATCATCCCTTTTTTAATCCAAAACCCTAACATCTGCTCAGCTGCACTTTCAGGTAAACGAAAATGGCGTGCAACATCTTGCAATGGTACACGGCCTTTTAATTGTACATAATCACGAATCGACGTTATTAACATAGCCATAATCCGATAATTAAAGTTACAGAAAAATCACAAATCTTTTCTCTATCTATATTTTTACAAATTAGCTAGCCAGCTACTTACTGACAGCATGATGATTCTTTACACTGTTGTAGATTCGGTTCCGTTTGTTGGTTAAATGATGAATATCGCCCTAAAGTACGCATAAACAATAGTGCTACAACAATAAATACACTACATCCCAAAAGCCACCAACCTGCTATAGTAGAATGCCCAAGCAAAGTAAATTGATAATAAATCGTTGCTGTTAGCCATGCGATAGTAAAAGTCCAAATTGCCACAAATATCATCCATCTAAAACCAGCCTCTCGGTACACAGCTCCTAATGCAGCAGCACAAGGTGTATAAAGTAAAATGAAGATCAAATAACTCATCGCATTCGAAGACGAACCAAAAGCGCCCTTGATTTGAGAAATTGTTACCGAATTTACATCCAAATCAGACTGAAGTGAATCAATATTTTGTGAAACTGTATTAAACCCTAGTGGATCTAATACTGCATCTGATAGATCAACTAAATTCTTAGGAATCGTTGCCAACGCATCTACAATCCCTTGTGATAAATCAAATGACTTGGTTGCTTGCTCATTGTCATCGCCCATCGAATAAAGCGAATTAAGCGTTGCAATCACCGACTCCTTAGCAAAAATACCCGTAAAAATTCCCACCGTTGCGGGCCAATTATCGTGTTTAATCCCCATTGGTGCAAATGCTGGAGTGATTGTTTGGCTAACAACAGAAAGCATAGAGTCCTGCGAACTTTCGTGTCTAAACGAACCATCACTCCCCCATGAATTAAGCATACTTAATATTGTTACCATCAACACAATGGCTTTACCTGCTTTAAAAATAAACGACTTTAAACGTTGCCAAGTTAAACTAATTAGACTACTTAAAGTCGGAATACGATACACTGGCATTTCCATAATAAACGGTGTTAATGAACCTTTTAATAGCGTAAATTTAAGTATAAATCCGGTTATCATTGCCACAACTACACCAAGCAAATATAAGGCAAACACCACTAAAGAAGCATTTTTAGGGAAAAATATCACAGCGAATAAAGCATACACCGGCAATCTTGCTCCACATGACATAAAAGGAATCATACAGATCGACATAATACGATCACGTGTACTTTCTAACGTTCGCGTGCCCATAATGGCTGGCACACCACAACCGAATCCCACTAACATTGGCACAAATGCTTTTCCCGGCAAACCAATGCAACGCATCAGCCGATCGATTACCATTGCTGCTCGCGCCAAATAACCAGAATCTTCCAAAAAAGATAAACAAAAAAACATCGCCCCAATGACAGGAATAAAAGTTGAAACAGTTTGAATGCCGCGGCCAATCCCATTAGCTAAAACAGCCGTAAGCCAATTCGGTGCATTGATAGCATGAAGTAACTGCGTTGTGCCATCGACAAAGATAGTACCACACAGCACATCAAAAAAATCAATAAACACAGCCCCAAAATTAATTGCTAGCATAAACATGGCATACATTGCGAGTAAAAAGAACGGAATACCAGTAATACGCCCTAAAGTAATATTATCCAATATATCTGAAAATCGACGACTAAGTTCACGTGGTTTATCAATCACTTTCTTACAAATTTTATCAATCGTATCATAACGTGCACTAGCAAGCGCCACATCAATTTCATTATCACACCATTTTGCAAGCAATGAACGGCAGTTTGCAAACATCTCTTTTTCGCATTCGAGTAAGTTATAACGCGAATCATCTAATAACGCATCCATCAATTGCCAACGATTGAATTGATGCACAACACTATCATCTGGTAACTCACAAATACAACGATTAATCACCGCTTGCTGATCATCGCCAAGCAAATCAATCGACGGTTGAGCTACTTGTGGCGTGATTACCATGTTTTCGATTTGTTGATAAAAGCACGATAGCCCCATTTTTTGGGTTGATGATAATGCCACAACAGGGCAACCTAACAGTGTTGACAACATATCAACATTAATCTGTTCGCCCATGGCTTTAACTGCATCCATCATATTTAATACAACAATCATTGGCACTTGCAAGTCAATTAACTGACAAGTTAAATACAGACTACGTTGCAAATTAGTTGCATCCATAATATTAATAATAACACTATCACTATCAGACAACACAAACTGACGTGCGATAAGCTCATCTTGTGAAACACTAAGTGGGTCTGGTTCGATCGAATATGTACCAGGCAAATCAACGACTTCATATTGTGCATTATGATAAGTAAAAACACCTGTCTTACGTTCAACAGTCACTCCAGGCCAATTTCCTACACGTTGCTTTGAGCCAGTTAATAAATTAAATAATGTCGTCTTACCACAGTTAGGGTTACCAATTAATGCTATCTTCATTTACTTATCTCCATAACTTCAATAGCTTGTGCTTCTTTACGACGCAAACAAAGCCAAAATCCACGCATTTTAATTTCAATCGGATCACCAAATGGTGCAACTCGCACAACCAGAACCTTACACCCTGGTGTAATCCCCATTGCAAGTAACTTTCGACGAAAAGGTAACGATTCGGGTAACAACCTAGTAATAACCCCCTCGTGGCCTAAAGGTAACTGGTTAAGAGTAAAAAATGACATTACGCTTCCTAAAAATGACAACAGTGCTGATATAAATAATCATATAAAATTAAAAATACATATTTTAGAAAGAAATGAAGTTATTTTTAGTGTAAAAATGCGAATTATTCTCAACAAAAATAAATAAACAGTAAAAAAATAGTAAATATAATTAAACAATAAAAAATACAAACTCAAACCTTCGCTGTGTTGTGTTTCTAAATAGGTAAAATAAATACTCACGATGTAAATACCCCAAACTTAGTACACTCTCACGTAGAAAATTAAGCTGCCTGTTTTCGTGTTTTTAATTCAATAGGCATCATATTATTTGATGTCTTATGTGTAAGATATTACTAATATTGTTTACGGTAATTTGAGAAACTACTGTAATAATTAGTCGTAAAAAACAAAATTAGCGCTTTATCACCAGCAAGCGATATGGCGTTTATATCATAAAGAAAAAACGACGGCCATTGATTTGGCTAAACGCTATTACAAAACCTATCCAAGCAAAATGCTACAGGTTGATACCAAAGGTTTATCTTTACTTATAAATCAAACGAAACAGCAAACTAGAAAAATTATTTTCTAGTATTAACATGATTTTTTTGTTTTTTTACTTAAACACGGTGTTTTCCTGAAACTTTTTGACAAAAATTGGACAGTCTTTGTTTGTTAGATAAATATTTGTTTAGATAAACTGCGTGATAATCGCTGTATCAAGCAAAAATGTACCAATCCCACCTGTCAAACCGATGTGAAAGCCGAAAGAGTGATACAAACTTTGAATTGCGATGTAGCATAATCGGCAAATATTTAGCGATTCAAAAGATAGAAAACAAAAACTTAAACGCTTTATTAATTTTTATAATATCATTAAACCCCATAAAGCGATTTCAGGCAAAACGCCTTATGAGTCTTTAGAGGATTATTTTAATTATGAAGTGTAAACAACTCGGCGTTTTCATACAGATTAAGAACTAAATGCTAAAAGCTAAGGCGCAATGCAAACAGCATAATTGGTGTGGCTAGCTGGGCGGACGCGGGCGTCGTCCGAGTCGACAGCGAACCGAGTGCTACCTGCCGCGTCGCCTGTCCAGTAGCCGTAAAAAACGAAGCCCGCACCAGCGTAGTCGTCCATGCGGCCCCACTCCGTAAAAAATCCTGCTCTTATGTGACGCTGGTAAAATAGAGTACCTGATGACGGCGTAGCCCCATCTATATTATTTATACATGGGAAATAATTATTATCTACACCACACTTCGAATTGGTTAAATCCCTTATCCTCGGCATTCGATACCCCAAACTATTACACCATGCTAACTGGTCACTATAAGTTTTCAATTGATCACCCCGATTGACGAACCACTGCTTTAACACAAATCCATATTTTACTACCTCATCAGCGGTACTAATATCCCTACCCACTAACTCAAACGTCTGCGGTAACCTTGGCTTAGCAATTGGGTTAGGATGAGGATTGTACCATTGATTTCTTGCCTCTGGACCTGTTAGCTTAACACGGGCGACAACTTGTCCCTTATCTTCATCAGGGATCCACCTATCATTAGCTACAACATTTGTCACTGTCGCAGTGATTCCCCCCAAAGTAACGGGTTCCCATGTCAATTCCTTTATATCTACTCCACTTATGAGTAAATCAAAATATAAATTATGCATACCTGTGGTCGGGAAATTGAGGTTGTATAATTCAGGATGAATTGATTCAAAATCAATTGATTGTACTAAAAAGCCCTTATCAGGATTCCATAAGCTAGCTTGGCCTGCATATTCGTCGTCACCAAAATTTAGATTTGGCCTTACATAATTGATAACTGGCGACGGTATTATTATTGCATCACTACGATTACCCGCTCTAACCTTTTTACCATTTGCCTGTACATTCCATGACGATGACAATAATAACAGTGCTGATACTAACAAAGCTGTTTTAGGTGATTTGAGCGATAATTTCGATAATTCGTTGAGAAATAATTTGGAAGGTATAAATAAGTTTCGTGAAAAAACTCGTCGAATAAGATTATTTGATAAACTTAAGACATAGGTTTGCCAGTGCTGGTGTCTGGTGTCTGGTGTCTAAAATGATAATGCATTATGGTTAACCTGTCAAGTAATGATTTGTTTTATTTAGATTTTTATAATTATTTGCTTATTTAATAAGCTTGTTTTCCTATAGCGATAAAAGTATAACCATAAAAAAAATAGTTGGCTAGTTTTTTAGCAGATTTTTTGTAAAGAAATGTAAAGATAAAACAATTCAACTTTATAGATAGGTTAATTTTATTATTAAAATATGGAGTTAGCTTTATAGCTTTTAAATTTTGTCGGAATAACTGATATTGGTGATAACGTTTAATTTAAGAATTTTGAGCGTAACATCTTACAAATCACATGGCTACAAAATATAAACTAAGGTACCCAACGCCCACGCTCGCTCTTAACCATCGGCATGATTTACTCAAATCATTATGAAATTCGCCTTTTTTAAGCCTATTTGCTTTGCTCAGAAGTGCCAAATTGTTACTGATAAATTGGCATCCATAACAAAGCACAAACTCGCCAAACAGTCCTATTTGGCGTGCTGCCCTCAGTCTATCAGCAAAGCACTCCGACACAGTTAAAAGATAGGTAAATTAACCTTGCCGTGTTGTGTGTTTTCTCTAAAATAGCTCAGGTAGACTATTGATTTTATTGAAGTTTTTTTATTTTACTTAATTTAAGTAATTATTAGCTAATTTCTGTTTTTATTACAATGTTTTTGCTGTGTTTTTTGTGCCTTGCACACAACTAATAACTTTCGTTAGTTAACACACTATGGGATATAAATTTACTTTTATACTAAATAGATGTTTTATTGGAGCGGGAAACGAGGTTCGAACTCGCGACCCCGACCTTGGCAAGGTCGTGCTCTACCAACTGAGCTATTCCCGCATGAGAGTTGTTTGTTAGTGGTGCCCGGGGCGAGACTTGAACTCGCACGGCCAAAAAGGCCGAGGGATTTTAAATCCCTTGTGTCTACCGATTTCACCACCCGGGCTCAAAACTTATTACCAAAAGGTAATTGCGTTTCGAATGCTGTGCATTTTACCCATCTTAATTTTGCCGTCAACTAAAAATTAAAAATTATTGTTTAACTGCTCAATGTTTGTCACTTTTTATGGCTTTTATTAATCTTTCTATAAAAATTAAAGTTAAAGTTATGGTTTATTATCTTCCCATAACGTTATTGGTATTTTTAAAACTTAAATATGGCTTAAACACTGAAAGATGAACCGCAACCGCATGTTGTTGTTGCATTGGGATTATCAACCACAAAACGAGAGCCTTGTAAACCTTCTACATAATCGATAGTGCCGCCAACTAGATATTGTAAGCTCATGGGATCGATAACTAAAGATACACCATTTTTTTCAATAGCTAAGTCATCTTCGTTTACCTTTTCATCGAAAGTAAAACCATACTGAAATCCACTACAACCACCGCCTGTTATATACACCCTTAATTTTAGGTTTGGGTTCTCTTCTTCAGTGACTAATGATTTAACTTTGTTGGCTGCAGCATCAGTAAAGTTAATCGGTAAAGCATCGCTCATATTCTTCTCCTAATATATTGATCTTTGCATTATATACCTTTGCTAAATGAAAATACAAAATAGAAAACTTCTATTAAATAAATTTCTCATAGTTGGCTTGAATTTATTTTGATTTTATGAATAAATACAACAAATTTTTATAGAGAGATCATCTCAGTTATGCAAAACAATTTCAAATCAGAAAAACTTTATCATCAGGCTCAATCAGTTATGCCTGGTGGCGTTAATTCGCCTGTTCGCGCCTTTAATGGCGTTGGTGGCTCACCTTTATTTATTGAGCGTGCAAACGGTGCGTATATTTATGATGTGGACGAAAGAGCCTATATTGATTATGTTGGTTCTTGGGGGCCGATGATCCTTGGACACAATGACCCCGATGTAGCCAATGCGGTAATTAACGCTGTTCATAACGGTTTGAGTTATGGTGCACCAACCGAAATTGAAACCAAAGTTGCTAATTTGGTCACTCAATTAATGCCTTCAATTGAAATGGTGCGTATGGTAAATTCGGGAACTGAAGCAACCATGAGTGCCATCCGTGTTGCACGTGGTTTTACTGGACGTGATAAGATTATTAAATTTGAAGGCTGTTATCACGGTCATGCTGATTATTTGTTAGTTAAAGCGGGGTCTGGTGCCCTTACTTTTGGTCACCCAACTTCACCAGGTGTACCTGATGATTTTGTTAAGCATACATTAGTTTGTGATTATAATAATTTAGAATCGGTTAAAAAACAATTTGAGCAATATCCCGACCAAATTGCCGCCATCATTATTGAACCAGTTGCGGGCAATATGAATTGCGTGCCAGCAAAGAAAGAGTTTCTACACGGTTTACGAGCACTTTGCGATAAGTATGGTACGTTATTAATCATTGACGAAGTGATGACAGGCTTTCGAGTCGCACTGGGCGGAGCTCAAGATTATTATGATGTTGTGCCCGATTTAACTTGTTTAGGCAAAATTATTGGTGGAGGTATGCCTGTTGGAGCGTTTGGTGGTCGTGCAGATATTATGATGCAATTAGCACCAACTGGTCCAATATACCAAGCTGGAACGCTTTCAGGTAACCCCGTTGCAATGGCAGCGGGTTACACAACGTTAACCAAGTTAATGGAAGTTGGAATCTATCAAGAGTTAAAAGATAAAACCGCATCGCTTGCTGATGGTTTATTATCGGTAGCTAAAAAGCATAATGTGCCGTTAGTGTTGAATTATGTAGGAGGGATGTTTGGATTATTCTTTACAACTGCTTCTGAAGTAACCACTTATCAAGATGTGATGCAGTGTAATGTTGAATTATTTAAGAAATTCTATCATCATATGCTAAATGAAGGTGTTTATTTTGCACCGTCAGCTTTCGAAGCTGGTTTCATGTCACTTAAGCACACAGATAAAGAGATCAATCATACCATTGATGCAGCAAGTCGTTTTTTTAATAACTTAGTTTAGATGTATGGCACTTTTTATATTTCCAATTAAAAATTAAACTATTAAAATAGGTAATAATCATATGGTTAATCCACTTAAAGAAGGTGAAAAAGCACCTCAGTTTTCGTTGCCAGACCAAGATGGAGAGCTTGTAGGCTTAAATGACTTTAAAGGCAAACGTGTTTTAATTTATTTTTACCCAAAAGCGATGACACCTGGTTGCACTGTGCAAGCATGTAATTTGCGAGATTGTTCTGATGAGTTCAAAAAATATAATGTGGTGATCCTTGGTATAAGTACCGATAAACCTGAGAAGTTATCTCGATTTATCGAAAAAGAGCTGTTAAATTTCACGCTGCTTTCTGACGAAAATCATGAAGTTGCTCAAGCATTTGGTACTTGGGGCGAAAAAGAGTTTATGGGAAAAACCTACGATGGGATTCACCGTATAAGCTTTTTAATTGGCAAAGACGGTAAAATCGAAAAAGTGTTTGATGATTTCAAAACCGCTAACCATCACGAAGTAGTTTTAGACTATCTTAAAAAACACAGCAAATAGTTCTGATTAAAAGCAGATTAACCATTAATCTGCTTTTACTTCGCTATTGATAGTATTTAATTCGTCTGATTTTGGCCATGCATTTATAATTGCTTTAACCAATGTAGCCAAAGGTATTGCAAAAAATATTCCCCAAAATCCCCATAAACCACCAAACACAATTACCGCTAAAATAATAACTAATGGATGTAAATTAAGTTTTTCAGAAAATAAGCAAGGTACCAATAAATTACCATCTAATGCTTGTATTAATACATAGAAAAACAATAAATAACCAAATTGTGCGCTTAATCCCCATTGAAATAGAGCAATTAATACAACCGGAATACTTGAAATAATAATACCAACGTAAGGCACTAATACAGATAATCCAACAAGCACTGCTAATAAAAGTCCATAATCTAAACCAAAATACCAAAAAGGAATATAGACACAAATGGATAAAATAATTATATGTAGTACATTGCCTACTATATAATTGGATATTTGCATATCCATTTCAGCAGCAACTTTGTTCAAAATTGTACGGTTCTTAGGCAAGATTTTTGAACAGTATCCCCATATTTTTGTTTTGTCCTTTAATAAAAAAAACATCATTATGGGCACTAATACCCCATTAATTGCAACAGATACTAGCCCTAATAAAGACACAATGGAAAATTGCAATAACGAATTACCAGTTTGCACAACTTTGTTGGTAATACCTTGGATGATCGAGTCGAATAAGCCAACATCAATTAGTTCAGGGTAGTGTTCAGGCAAGGTGGTTAAAAAGTTGTTTGCAAAATTTAGCATGTTTGGAATATTAGTGATTAAGCTAATGCTTTGTTGCCAAATTAATGGTAATAAAATCATAAATCCAACTAATACAATCATTAAAAAAAGCAGTAACACCATTACAACTGCCAGTGTTCTTGGTATGTTTTTTTTATGTAGATAGTTAACCGGTCTATCAAGTAAATAAGATAGTACAATCGCAATTAAAACCGGTAGAAGAATTTTATTGAAAAAATAGATAATAACAAATAAGCCAACAATAACAGCCATTAGCGAAACAACATGCGGATCGCTAAAGCGTTTTTTATACCATTCTATGAACATTTTTAACATTAAAATACTCCTATTTTGCTGACTTTTTAAGTAATAACTTCGTTTTGGTTATTTTTTTAAACCACCTAATATACCACGGGTGATCTGTTTACCGATTTGATTAACAACTTGCCTTGTTGCGCTTTTAGCTATTTTTTGGGTGATACCATCATGTTGTCCACCTCTTGGCCCCTTAGTACCAAAAAGTAGTGTGCTTAAAAAATTTAGCAATCCACCATTATTTTGTTTATTATTTTTATCATCGTCTCTTTTTATATCGCTACCATTGCTGTTTTGATCGGATTGGTTATTTAACGAAAATCCATTTTTCAGTATTTCATAAGCGGATTGTCGATCTATGGTTTGTGCGTATTTGTTGTAAAAACATGATTGGCGAATAATAGTTAATTGATCTTCTGGCAACATAGGTCCCATTTTTGAACTCGGTGCAATAATATAACCACGTTCAACCATGTTTGGACTGCCTTTTTCATCTAGAAACGAGATAAGAGCTTCGCCAACGCCTAATTCCATTATTGCTTTTTCAGTATCAAAACTTGGATTGGCACGCATAGTTTGGGCAGCCACTTTTACAGCTTTTTGATCTTTTGGGGTAAATGCGCGTAAGGCATGTTGCACACGATTGCCTAATTGCCCTAAAACTGTATCAGGAATATCACTCGGATTCTGAGAAGAAAAATAAACCCCGACCCCTTTAGAGCGAATTAAACGCACCACTTGTTCTATTTTTTCTAATAATGCAGGCGAAATGTTATTAAAAAGTAAGTGAGCTTCGTCAAAAAAGAAGACAAGTTTCGGCTTATCAAGATCACCTACTTCTGGCAAATGCTCAAAAAGTTCTGACAATAACCACAATAAAAAGACTGAATATAATTTTGGCGAGTTATATAACTTTTCGGCTGATAAGATGTTAATTATACCGTAACCTTTAGGATTAACTTGCATTAAATCTTGAATGTTAAGCATTGGTTCACCAAGGAAAAATTCGGCACCTTGTTGTTCAAGAGTTAACAATCCACGTTGAATTGCGCCAATTGACGATAGCGAAATGTTTCCATATTGTGTGGTAAATTTTTTAGCGTTATCACCAACAAATTGAATTAATGCTCGAAGATCTTTAAAATCAATTAATAATAAATTGTTATCATCAGCAATTTTAAATACTAACTGTAAAACCCCTGCTTGAACGTTATTTAAATCGAGTAACCGTCCAAGCAAAATAGGTCCTATATCTGACACAGTGCTACGAACGGGGATTCCTTTTTCAGCAAATACATCCCATAATTCAATGGGTGACGAGTCTGCTTGCCAATTATTAACTTCAATACTCGCTAAACGAGCTTGTAGTTTTTCAGTTAATTTGCCCTTTTCACCAATCCCAGTTAGGTCGCCTTTAACATCAGCAAGAAAGACAGGTACACCTATTTTTGAAAAACCTTCTGCCATTTTTTGTAATGTCACTGTTTTACCTGTACCAGTTGCGCCAGTAATTAAACCATGACGATTAGCTAATGCAGCAATAATTGTTAAATCTTTACCATGACTTTTGGCAACTACAATCGACTCACTCATGGAATAACTCCCTTGTTGTTTTTTACTCTGCAATTAAAACAGTTTTGTTATAAAAATATATTTGGTTATTAAAACAATTTTTCTATTAAAACTACACATAATATTGTATTCTGAATTAGCAATAGCTGCTATTGTTATTATTCTAACTAGCCCATATAAGGAGGCACTATGTTTCCAGAATATCGAGAATTAATTTCCAAATTAAAAAATACCGATTTACGTTTTCAAAAATTATTCGACCAACATAATGAGCTCGACCAAAAAATTAAAAATATTGAATCTGGAATTATTGTCAATACCGCTGAAACGATAGAGGCATTAAAAAAACAGAAACTTAAAATTAAAGATGAAATTCATGAAATTCTAAAAAAAGCGTCTGAAATTATCTAAACTTTTAATTACCTACAACTTGTAATTATTTTAATTAATCGTTTTATTTCAAACTAATAAACTAATAAACAATTAAACAAAAACCCCAATAATTGGGGTTTTTTATTATGTGTTAACTTAAAATCCTTGCGCTAACTATTTTATATTTAATTGCTTAATTTTGCTTGAGCTTTTTTTGTTTTCGGCTTTTAATTAGCATAATTAAATTTTTATGTGGTGTTTTCATAGATTATTTCCTTTGTTATTATTTTATATTTAACATTTTGATTTTTAGTATTTTTTAAATACATACTTCTTAAATTAGCTAAGCGATATTAGTATCACTTAGCTGTTATTAGTTAATTAAAACCATTGTCCAAAACGTTTGATATAGATACGTTTCATTAATTGTGCAACGCAGCAATAGCTAAATAGAGTTGCTAATAGCCATGGAAAGTATGACCACGGTAATGGTTGTAGTCCAATTAACCCACTTAGTGGAGAAAATGGAATATAAATACCAATCGCCATAACTAACAAAGTCATCACAATAACAGGAAATGCCGCCGTGCTTTGCACAAATGGAATTTTTTGTGTTCTTAGCATGTGCACAACCAAAGTTTGCGATAATAACCCTTCAATAAACCATCCTGAATGAAATAGTGATTGAGCTTCAACACTATTAGCACTAAATACAAACCACATTAATGCATAAGTTGTGATATCAAAAATAGACGATGTAGGCCCAATCCAAATCATAAAACGTCTAATATTTAACGCATTCCATTTACGTGGTTTTTGTAAAAATTCATTGTCCATTTTGTCCCATGGCAATGAGAGTTGTGAAATATCATACAATAAGTTTTGAATAAGTAAATGTATCGCTAGCATAGGTAAAAATGGTAGAAACGCACTAGCAACCAATACTGAAAAAATATTGCCAAAATTAGAACTTGCTGTCATGTTTAGATATTTCATGATATTGCCAAAGGTCTCGCGGCCACATATTACACCTTCTTCTAAAACCATTAAGCTTTTTTCAAGTAAAATAATATCAGCAGATTCTTTAGCGATGTCGGTTGCAGTATCGACCGAAATCCCTACATCTGCATCGCGAAGTGCTGGTGCATCGTTAATACCATCGCCTAAAAAACCAACTGTATGTCCATTATCTTGCAACAACCGAATAATTCGCGATTTTTGCAGCGGCGTTAATTTTGCAAAAATAGTGTGCTGTTCGATCTGTTTTTTTAGCTCGACATCATCCATTTTTTCAATTTCAGTGCCAAGTAATGGCGTGCCTGGTTCTAAACCAACTTCTCGGCAAACTTTAATGGTGATGATTTCGTTATCACCAGTTAAAACTTTAACGCCCACACCATGCTCATTCAATGCCGAAATAGCTTCAAATGCGCTTTCTTTTGGTGGATCTAAAAAAGTTAAAAAGCCACGAATGGCGAGAGCAGTTTCGTCCTGCACGGTGTATTGTGGTTTTGTTTCACTTGCCGGAATGTTTTTTACTCCAACGGCTAATACTCTAAAACCTTCTTTATTATATTCATGTGCTAATGCGATCAAAGCTTGTTTACGTTCATCGTTTAATGGTAAATATTCGTCATTTTCATAAACGTAACTAGCAATAGACAGCATTTCTTCAACTGCGCCTTTACAAATCATCAAATGGTTATCATCACCATTTTGTACCACCACCGATAAACGTCGGCGTACAAAATCAAATGGTAATTCATCAATTTTTTTGTATAAGCTAACACCAACCTTTTTCATGCTGGTCTTTTCTTCGGCAAAACGAATAATCGCTTTATCCATCAAGTTTTTCATGCCGCTTTGATAATAACTATTAAGCCATGCAAGTTCCAAAACAGATGAATCGACTTGACCTTTTATATCAAGGTGATGCTCTAAAATAATTTTATCTTGTGTTAATGTCCCCGTTTTGTCAGTACATAAAATATCCATCGCCCCAAAATTTTGGATTGCGTTAAGTCTTTTAACAACCACTTTACGTTTTGCCATACCAACAGCGCCTTTTGCTAGATTAGCGCTCACAATCATTGGTAACATTTCAGGCGTCAAGCCAACGGCCACGGCTAATGCAAAAAGTGCAGCATCGCCCCAATCATTTTTTGAAAAACCATTAATAAAAAATACAATTGGCACCATAATTAGCATAAAGCGAATAAGCAACCAGCTAACGCTATTAACACCGCGATCAAACGAAGTTTCAGCACGAGATCCTACAATTGATTTTGCCAATGAGCCAAAATGAGTATCCCCTCCTGTTGCAACAACAATGGCTGTGGCGGTTCCACTAACAACGTTGGTTCCCATATAACAAATGTTATTAACATCAAGCAAATTATCTTTGTTGATGTTTGATGTTTCGATATTATCGGATGTTTTTTGTGTTACAGCACCTAATGTGTCGTACTTTTCAACAGGAATCGATTCGCCTGTTAATACGGCTTGGCTAACAAATAAATCCCGAGATTCAATCAATCGAATATCTGCCGGGATCATGTCTCCAGCCGACAAGTAAACAATATCCCCAGGAACAATTTCACTTAATGGAATTTCAATACGTTCTGGGCTCATATCTTTATGCGCACGTCTTAGCACCGTTGCTGTTGTACGAATCATCGATTTTAACGCCTCAGCCGCTTTGTTCGATCTAAATTCCTGCCAAAAACGCAATAATCCACTCAGTGATACCATAGTTAGAATAATGATAATACTGGTTAAATCTGTCTCTTCACCATTTTGCAAAGGTAACCAAAAATCAGTCACAAAACTGACAATAGCTAACGCTAATAATACAAATATAAATGGATTATTAAACGCCATTAATAGTTGTACTAAAACTGATGGTACCTTTTCGCGTGCAACTTCATTTTTTCCATATGTTTCAATTCTCGACTTTGCACTTTCTTGTGTTAATCCTGAAAGGCTGGATTGAAATTTAGCTAAAATACTATCAAGACTGCTTTGAGCTTCGTTGATAGCTTTAATATCTACACTATTTTGTGCTTTAGTTTTTGATGTATTTTTTGTCATCATAAGTACCTATATTCATAATTTTGGCAAAAGTAGGCCAACTTATTGTTACTAAATAACAATAAATAATTAAATTTTGTGATTAACTAAAATTTAGTGCATAACAAAAGTAGCCTATAAAGCTATTTCTTATAGCTTGGGCTGAGCATTAAATTTGATTAGCAAACAGAATTAATTAAGAATTTAGATACAACTCGGTGGTTCTAAATGTTTTTCTGAAAGATGTAAAACACGCACCATTAAACTTTGCGCGCATTGGTGTTTTGAATTTGTGTGATAGCGTGTAAAAAAATACATATCGTTCACCGTTACCGTTTTATCAATTTCGGTTTGTGAACTGAAAAAATGGTTATTTAGACAGGTTCATTAACCGATAATGATGTGTTTAAATTTGTCTCCCCTAGTCTTGGGGTGACCCGATTGAGTGTCCATATTTCTCCTGTAAATTGAACTCTTCACTTTATATTTCAACTTCCCTTCACCCTCGTTTTTAACTTCCATAATAGCTAAAAAAGGAAGAAAAGCTCAAAAGGCGGGCTCTTTATACTCCTTTAAGGATTAGAAGTCAACCTATATCACGAAAAAATAAATACAGTTGTTGAAAAACGGCACTTATCGCCGTTTTCATCTTCACTTTATATAAAATTGATAACCCTATTATCTAATAGAATATACAATCGCTACCCTATTAACTAACGTAAATATTTTAAAGGGAACTATCTGAATTACTCCATAATAATCAGTCCAATTTGGTAATTATTTTGTGATTTCTTTTATCACATTTATTTAAGAAAAATGTACTCAAAACGGCTAACTTGGATAATATTATTAATATATGCTGATATTTGATCGAGTTATAAAAATAACAAAAAGAAAAAGCACTTAAAATTATTATTTAATTAGTATGGCTATATTAATAAACAGAATGAACAGTATTATTAAATTTCATCCTGTTTTTTATATAGATATTAACCTTGAATATTCAACCTTGCATTCTTTAACTGATTAACAAGATCTAACAGTGATAAATTAAGTTGATACATAAATTGTTGGTACGAAAACTCTTTTTTGCTAATTTCGTTTAATTGCAATTCCCAATGGGCGGTCATGTCTGGCATCGACATTATATCTGGTAGTGATAAAATCAGATTTTTACCCACCTCGGTTGAGCGAATTGCTTTGCCTTGACGAATTAAAAATTGACGTTTAAATAACAATTCAATAATACCTGCCCTTGTTGCTTCTGTACCTAAACCATCTGTTTCGCGTAGTATTTTTTTGATTTCTGGATCTTTAACAAATCTGGCAATCCCCGTCATCGCAGACAACAGTGTTGCGTCAGTAAATTGTCTTGGTGGCTGAGTTTCTTTGCTAACCAGTTCAGTATCAATGCATTGCACGGTTTCACCCTTTTTAACTAATTTAGTTAATAAACCATTACTTTCATTGTCATTCATATCGGTTGGGGATTGATGGTTTTTAGTTCTAAATAAAACTTTCCAACCTTCATCAAGCATTTGGTTAGCTTTAGAAATAAATTTTCCGCCTTGAATATCTACATCAATTTGCAATTCAGCATATTTATATGCTGGATAAAATTGAGCTAAATATTGCGTTGCCACAACTTGATAAACCGCCTTTTCGTTGTCAGTTAAGTTTTCCATTTTAGCTTTACGCAACGTTGGAATAATAGCGTGATGTGCTTCCACTTTTTTGTCATTCCAAGCTTTAGTGCGTAAAGTATAATCAGCATTATTAATTGCGGTTTGTAGTTCTGGACAATTATTTTCAATGGCAGACTTTACACCTGTAATTTGTTTTAAGTGTTCTTCTGGCAAAAAGCGACAGTCTGATCTTGGATAAGTAATTAATTTGTGTTTTTCATATAACGATTGGCAAATATCAAGCACATCTTGGGCACTTAGCCCATTTTTTTTAGCCATCTCAATTTGCAGTGCCGATAAATTAAATGGCATTGGTGGCGCAAGTTCTTTCTTTTTATTACTAACTTTATCAATTGTGCCTGATTGCTTATTAATACGCTGACAAACATTTTCGGCCAATTTTTTAACTAAAACACGTCCTTCTTCGTCCTGATAAGGCGAGCAAGCTTCGCTGGGTTGCCATTTAGCTTTAAATATTTCATTATCTTTGGTTTGTAGCACTGCAAAAACTTCATAAAATGGTTTAGGTACAAATTGCTCTATCTCTAAATCTCGCCTAACCACTAACCCTAAAATAGGAGTTTGTACTCGCCCAATTGATAAAACCCCCCGATAACCGTTTTTTTGACCAACAATGGTACAAAGACGACTCATATTAATTCCATATAGCCAATCGGCTCTAGCCCTTGCTAATGCCGAAGTTGATAAAGGAATAAAATCTTGATTGTTGCGTAATTGTTGCAATGATTTTTCAACAGCGCTGGCATTCAAATCACTAATTAAACAGCGTTGAATTGCTTTGCGCTTATCTGGCGATAATTGGCAATAATTTAAAATTTCATCAACTAGTAACTGCCCTTCCCTATCTGGGTCACCAGCATGTACTATTTGCTCTGCTGACTTAATCAAATTTACCAAAATATTAAATTGTTTTTCTGTATTGCCTTTAGGCATTAATATCCATTTTTCAGGCACTATGGGTAAATCGTTAATTGCCCACTTTTTATATCGCTGATCATAAACTTCTGGCGTGGCTTGCTCAAGGAGATGACCAATACACCAACTAACCACATCACCATTACTCGCTTTAATAAAACCATTACCTTTTTGAAGAGGTTTAGGTAATACGTCAGCGATAGCCCTTGCTAAGCTGGGCTTTTCGGCAATAAATAAACGATAAGATTGATTAGGTTGCATAAGAATAATTATTCATTAAAATTTCAAACAAGATAAGTTTGAATCAGTATTAATTTTATGGTTTTAAATAAAAAGTCAATTATATCCTTATACCCAACTTTATAAACATTCATAAATTTTCATCCATTTTTAAAGATGCTTTATTACCACCATTTTTTGTATTTAAGCCAAATAACTGAAATAACACAAATAATAACAAGCAATAATATTAACCCTACAAAAGACCAACCTTCACTACTAAAAGGAATGCCGGCTAAATTGACACCAAGCAAACTGGTTAAAAACGTAATGGGTGTAAAAATTATGGTAAAGAGTGACATTAAATAGATTCTTTTATTGGTTGATTCAGCCAAGAAGCTATTAATTTGTTCCATAATTGAAGCTATTCTTAATAAACAGCTATCAATATCAGATACATAATGATTTTGTTGATAGGAAATATCATGCAAGCGTTGGCGATCGTTATCGTCAATCCACGATATTCTTTCAGTCGAAATTTTTACAAAAATATCGCGTTGTGGTGATAACAATCGGCGTAAGACGATCAACTGTTTACGAACTCGACCAATTTCTTTATAAGAAAAGATACGTTGGTTTAAAACAGATTCCTCTAACTTAATGATTTTATTGTGAACACTATCAAAAGATAAATTAACTTGATCACTAATTAAATCAGACATTTGAATCAACCAATCCGCCACATCTACAGGACCAATGCCCTTTTCTAGATGATCCTTTAATTCAGCAATAGCCGAAATTTGTTGATGCCGTGTTGAAATAATCATGTTATCAGTTATATAAAAACGAAAGGTAACAATAGGATCGGGAAGCTCATTGGGAACAAAATTAACACCTTTTAAAACCACTAAAACACCAGACTCAAAACGAATTTCCTTGGATATTTGCTTAGGTTTTAGCAATTCATTTTTAATCAAATCTGGAACTAGATTTGTATTATTTACCCAATTGATGGTTTCTTGTTTAGCAAAATCTAAATGAATCCAAAATGGTTGTGAAATTGAAGGTTTACTCTGTTCATTAAGTGGTAGCGCTTTGCCTTTACCATCTAACTGACAACAAAAAGCTGGTTTAGCTTCTAAAAGATGTGAAACAGAAATAGAACTCACACTATTTTGACTAGTCATTACCGATCCCATTTATTGTTTTTTCAAATTATATACCTAATTTAGCTTAAATTGGAGCCATCAACTAGCGTTTTATTATTTTATTTAAGGCATTAAAACCAATCCGTTAAGCTCATACTGACACAGGTTAAACCTGACTAAAAACCTAAAACGGATCAAGCTGAACAAAGTGGACAATATCTGGAGCATAATA
>NZ_JBIDFF010000019.1:0-49170 GCF_046635645.1 Gilliamella sp. BG2 | reverse complement strand
ACAGTTAACACAAGAGGTAGTTTGGGAGCAACGGTGAGTAGGGTTGGTTCAAACACACGGGTAACGTTAAATGGTCCAAGGGCAAGTAGTAGTCAGATAAGTTCAAGTAATCCTGGTCAAATTACCGTGCCATCTTTGCCACAGACATTTGAGTTGGTGGGTAGGGATAGTAATGGTAATGAGGTTCGGTATGGTTTTAAGTTAAAGCAGTGGTTCGTCCATCGGGGTGATGAATATGATACCGTTTCAGCTCAAACAGCATGGTGTAATAGTTTGGGTTATCGATTGTCTAAGGTAAGTGATTTAACCAATGCGAAGTGTGGTGTTGATACTTACTTTCCATGTGTAAATGGCATAGATGGCGCAGCCCCTAGTTCATCAGTTAATAATTACATGCGTCACATAGGAGCTGGCTTTTTCACGGAGTGGGGCATCATGTACCACTACGCTGATGCGGGCTTCGTCTTCAGCGACCACTGGACAAGCGACGTGTCAGGTAGCAACCAGTTCACTGTCTCCTCGTACTTCGGTAACGTCGACAGCGACCGCACTTCACGCGGCTGGTACGCTGTTTGCACCGCACCTTAGTTCTTAGTGTTTAGTCCTTAATCCTTGGGCTGCGGGGTTGGTTATGGTGCTTGAGGGGATAATATAAAAAAGAATAAAGCCCCAGCGTAAGTTGGGGCGCTGAGCAGGCAAAGTCTGTGAACCTAGCGCTTTAATGGCAGAAAATCAAAATAGCACCCCGACCGATACGACTTAAAAGCTTGCGCTTTTGCTATTAACTGGCTGTTATTAACAAGTTGTCATTAATAGCTATTATCAAATAACAAAAGCGCTTTTATTAAAAAGCCAAATTCAATGTAATAAAAAACTAGCCTATAAGTGTTTGATTTTATTTAAAAATACAAATAAAAACTTCAATAAAATCAATAGTCTACCTGAACGATTTTAAAGTAAAAAACACACTTATAGCACCACAATGCTAATATGCTTGCCTTATCAGAGCGCCAAAATATACCGATAACCAAGTAAAGCTAGCACGCCAAACTTGGATGTTGGGTGTGTTTGTGTTTTAGATGTTATTAGCAATATTAATCATTCCGCAAAAGCCAATATGTCCTAAAGCTAATACCCTATTTTAATTATAAAATTCACCTATCTATAAAACCGAATCGTTTTCATCTTTACATTTCTTTACAAAAAAGTCCGCCAAAAAACTAGCCAACTATTTTATAAATGGTTATACTTTTATCGCTGTAGGAAAACAAGCTTATTAAATAAGCGAATAATTATAAAAATTCAAATAAAACAAAATATTACTTGACACGAGGAACGTAATGTATTATCATTTTAGGCACAAGGCACAAGGCACAAGCACTGGCAAACCTATGTCTTAAATTTATCAAATAATCCTATTCGACGCGTTCTTGCACGAAATTTATTTGTATCTTCCAAATTATCTCTCAACGTATTATCGAAATTGTTCCAAAAAAGCTTATTGGTGTTGGGGCTGTTATTATTGTTATCTTCATGGAGTTTACAGGCATTAACTAGTAAAAGTGGTCGTGCAAATAATCATCGTAGTGATGCAATAGTGCTACCTGCTGATCCAGTTATCTTATTTGCGACCCCTACCCTTTCCCCTTACTATCTTTATAATGAAGGTATTAACGATATTCAACCTGAACCCACGACACCTGAATTTGTTTACAATAAAGGATTTTTTGCTCAACTACATCCTTTATATGCTTTTAATTTTCCTACCACAGGTGCTGATGGGTTATTTTTTGATTTAGTTTTAGAGGGAAATGTAAATGATTTAATATGGGATTCTGATACACATGAAGGAATTACTGCCACAGTGACAAGTATACCAAGGAATGAGTCTTGGTTTTATGAGGTTTGCAGTACTCTGGAAAGTTTTATGCCTTCCTGTAGTACAAGAACTATTTTTAAAAAAAGTACATTTATACGCGTTATTTTAACAGGTCCATCAGCAAATCATGCTCAAAGAAACTCCAATAATCCAAGTCCAGTTCGTAAGCCACATTTGCCGCAAACATTTGAATTAGTGGGTAGAAATAGATCTGGTGAGGTATTAAAGTATAGTTTTATATTGAAGCAGTGGTTTGTCCATCGTGGTGATAAAATGGGTAACCAATCTGAGCAAACCGCATGGTGTAATGCGATAGGTTATCGTATGCCAAGAGTAAAAGATCTGACCAATGCGAAGTGCGGTGTAGGTGACTCCCGATACGACAATTTTCCTTGTAGAAATGGAATAGACGGCGCTTCACCACAGTCACGCCGTAATGATGTACTACGCAGTATAGGAGCAGGATTCGTAACGGAATGGGGAACCTTGACTATGTACAATAGTGCAGGCTTTACCAGGCGTGGTAACTATTGGACTAGCGATAGCGATTTCTTCGTAGAATCGGGCAGTGGCCAGGTTAATAACCTAAACTCAAATTGGGTTTCTAGCTCTAATGGTGGTATTTGCGTTTATCCTTAATACTAATTTCTTATTTTTTATATAAAAGAGATATTAAGCTTGGAATTAATCAAAAGTAAAGCAGTTAAAGAATAACGCTCAGCTTAAGTGAATCTAAGCTATGAAGCAAGCGTTAAGCGCTTTTACACAGCAAGTAAAAGCGCTTTCAGTGAAATAATAAAATAACAAAAAACGCAGTAATTTTATCATTTTACAAAAAACTAGATTACATCATGAAGTGCAACTCGTCTTAGCTCCTTAGAATAAAAGGAGGCAGGGCTTTTATTCTAAGGCCGTTTTCTTGGGCGCGAGTTCAATAAATATTGTATTTTCTTTATCTGTTCGTCGTCAACGAATGAAATAGTCGCTGACGTTTGTTTAAACATGCGGCAATCTGCTCTGGCTGTAATAATGTATTAGGTATTTTTCAATTTGATGTCATACCGAGCCTCTATGGGCCTATCATTACCGCTGTTTTTTCGCCTTTTCCGAGCAAGTGTCACCGCCTCATGCGCTTGATAGGCTTGTTTACGTTTGAATTTCTTTTTATCTCACGACTTATTGTCGAAGGATATTTAGAAACATAACACCATATTTTAATTAAAAATTTAACTATCAATAAAACTGAACCGTTTTTATTTTTACATTTCTTTATAAAAAAAGTCCGCCAAAAAACTAGCCAACCATTTTTTAAATGGTTATACTTTTATCGCTATAGGAAAATAAGCTTATTAAATAAGCGAATAACTATAAAAATTCAAATAAAACAAAATATTACTTGACACGAGGAACGTAATGTATTATCATTTTAGGCACAAGGCACAAGGCACAAGCACTGGCAAACCTATGTCTTGAATTTATCAAATAATCCTATTCAATGCGTTCTTGCACGAAACTTATTTGTATCTTCCAAATTATCTCTCAACGTATTATCGAAATTGTTCCAAAAAAGCTTATTGGTGTTGGGGCTGTTATTATTGTCATCTTCATGGAATTTACAGGCATTAACTAGTAAAAGTGGTCGTGTAAATAATCATCGTAGTGATGCAATAATTTTATCTTCGACGGTGCTTATTGACTATGTAAGACCGAATCTAATGAAAGCTGACAGCCAGTTACCTGCAAGTCCAGCTGATATATGGAATCCTCATAAGGGCTTTTTAGTTCAATCAATTGATCCTGAATCATACAATCTAAATTTCCCGACCACAGGTGCACATAATTTATATTTTGATTTACTCATAACAGGAATAGATGTAAATGAATTGACATGGTTACCTGTCACACATGAGGGAATTACTGCAACAGTGACAAATGTTGTAGCTAATGATAGGTGGATTCCTGATGAAGACAAGGGAAAAGTTTTCCCCCGTGTTAAGCTAACAGGTCCAGTGGCAGGAAATCAATGGGATAATCCGAATCCTAGCCGAATTACTGTACCAAAGTTACCGCAGAAGTTTGAGTTAGTGGGTAAAGATAGTGATGGTAATGAGGTAGTAAGATATGGGTTTGAGTTGAGGCAGTGGTTCGTCAATCGAGGAGATAGAAGAGATACCGCTTCTAACCAAACTACATGGTGTAGCAGTTTGGGTTATCGTATGCCACAAATAAAAGATTTGACTAACGCTGTCTGTGTGGATCATAATCCTTATTCTTCTGATCCTTCCTATTCTAAGTGCAAAAATGCAGTAACTATTGATGCTAAGCTGTCGTCAGGTAATCGGTTTTATCAACGACGAATAGGAGCAGGATTTTTCACAGAGTGGGGAATGATAGACACATTCTTTATCCCCGATGCGGGTTTTGTAGGTTCTGCTTATTTGACCAGTATCCCTTGTTCGGAGGAAAAAAATGGCTTCTTAGCAGTACACATGGGGGGGGGGGACCTAGGTATGTGTGGCAAGGATGACGACGTGGCAACCTTGCGTGATCATGTTATTTGCAGTACACCTTAGCTGTTTATCTCTCCATTTTTGAGTTGCAGAGGGGCTGAAGCAGACAACGTATGTGCGCTTTTGTTATTAAGCAGCGGTTATTAAATAACAAAAGCGCTTTTTTTAATCCAAAATCGGTGTAATAAAAAATAGTCAGTCTATAAATGTTTGATTTATTTAAAAACATTAAACATAAGCTTCAATAAAATTAATGGTTTATCTGAACAATTTTGGTGATTTTAAAGTTTTGACTATGTGGTAATAAATTAACTTATTTTTTACTATGAAAATCTATTTTATAACAATCAGATAACTATCAATTTATACAAATCTTAATTTGAATAGATTTAAATAATTCGTAATTCTTTTAGTGATAATTTTATAAACGCATAAAAAATAGGCGCAAAAATTAAACCAATGACACCAAAAAGAGTTTCTAAAAATAGCATCGCAATTAGTAATTCACAGATACCAGCATGGATTTTTGTGCCGACAATTTTAGCATTAAGTACATATTCCATTTTATGGATTAAAATTAAATAAACAATAATTATTATTGAAACAGAAAATGATACGGTAAATGCGACAAAAAAGATTATTGTATTGACAATCAGGTTTCCAATAATTGGAATTAGACCAAAAATAAATGTTGCTAGCACTAAACTTTTACTAAATGGCAAATGAATACCAAACACGGGCAGAATAATAAATAGTAAAATAGCCGTCATTACGGTATTAAATAATGCAATCACAACTTGAGAGATAGCTACATATTGGAAAACCACTACTAATCGGTTTAGGCTGGTTTTCAAGGCTTTAGTCAATGGCCTTTGTGTAATTTGATTATGATCAGCGTTGCGTTGATTTTCTTTATAACCCAGAATTAATCCAATGATCATTCCTACAATTAATATAATTAAATCATGAAACACTTTTTTAATAATAGATTGTAGATAAAACACATGATCTTTAAGGTAAATCATTATAGTTGATTTAACTTCATCTAGATCATCAGGTAAATAATGGGTAATACTTGTTGGTAGACTGCTGATTACATTGTTGACCAGTAATTTCAAATTTGTTAATGTTTCGGTTGGATGCTTGGCCATATCAACAAACCAAGCAAATAAATACCAAAAGCCACCAATAAAAATGCCAATAATTAAAGTGGTAAGTACCAATACCGAAATTAATTTTGACCTATGGCTAAAACGTAGCATTTTTTGTGATAAAAAATCATCTAATTTTTGTGTTAACGTATAGGTTAATAAGCCTGCAATTACTGCAGGCATTAAATGCACTTGCATTAAGATAATGAAACTAACCGAAAATAGCACAAGGCAAAACAGCCCTAATTTTTGATTGTTATTAAGTAACATTATTGATTTATTTCCTTTAATAATTAATGCGATATATTAAAACTATGAGTATATGAAGTAAAAATAGATGAAATTATAACAGATGGTTAGTTATTCATCCGCTTATTATTACTAGCTAAACAAAGTCAGTTTTAACAAATATTTTTTATAGTGATAAAAATATGGGAATGCAGTCTGTCATATAAACGCTAAGGTATAAAACTATTTAAAATAATCTTATACCTTTAAAGTGAGGTTGTTTAACAACCTCTTTTATATTTTGGAAATGACTAAGGCAATGCTATTTAATTACATAAAAATTAACATCGCGAGTACTTCGGAGGGCATCAACAAATTGCCTTAATTCTTTACGGTAACTTTGCTTAGGATCGTTTTCTTTTGTGCATTTGTCTACAGAAGAATAGCTTTTCGCCATTGCATCATTTGAGGCTAAATTATTGTATGGTTTTGTAAAATCACTACCTTTTAATGTCATAAGATGATTCCAATCATTTAACAGGCCTTCCATATATTGGCGACCTTCTTCGCATTTTATGTTATTTAAGTCAATCTTAGGAATAACATATTGGCTTATCTCGCTGAACTTTTTAGGCTGGTAAGGAAAACTAATGTCTTCTTGTTCATCTTCTTTTATAAGCTCAATAAAGTCGCTTTCACGATATAATTTTCTAAAACGTTCTTGATAAGATTGGTTTTTCTTTAATCTTAGGTCTTGGGTTATTTCTTCTGGGAAAGCCTGATCATAAGAATAATTCCAATGATAATCACTCCTTTCAATCAATATATCATTAATTAATTTTGCTGGCATTTCTATTTCTTGCTCTTTACCATCAATAATGGCTGGGATTTTATTGATTTCTCTGTTTTGTTTTAAGATCTTTTCGTATTCCTCATCACTAATTTCAGAGGTTGAATAGATGACTGTATATAAATAATAGTTGCTTTGAGTTGGGTTAATAAAACCTGATTCTCCAAATTGAGCCGGTTTTACGACAAAATTGAAGTCGTCATTATTATACGATAAGGTATGTTTGCCGTATTCAAATGTATAATTAACACCTGATTTGGCAGGGATAGTTAGTTCTTTACCATCGATAGTGACTTTTATTTCATTAGCAGTAGGATTGTCAATCCAACGGTCGATAGTGCTAGGTTCAGAACAGCCAACAAGTGTTAGGCCAAAAGCTAGTAGTAAACTGTATTTTATTTTCTTCATCATAAAATTTATTATAAATATTAAAAAAAGACTATGATGCTATCATATTATGAATAAATTTGTAGCGGTTTTAAGTTTTTATATGAATTTTTTTTACTATTAACCAAGCTGGCTAAGTGTAGGTTGTCAGGAAATTTGCTTTAATTCCCTAAATTTGATGTGGTGATTGTAGCTATTTTGATCACTAAAAGCCCAAACGCCCGAAGCCACCGCATAAAATCCACGCTATTACTAGTAAAAAATTTGTTATTAAAGTTGTTGATTTTATTGTGGTTTTTATTTATAGGCTTTTTAATTAAAAACAAAAAAGGCTACTAAGTAGTCTCTATTTGTCAAAGTAACACTCAATACTATTTAATTACATAAAAGTTTGCATTGCGAGTATTTTGGATAGCATCAGTAAATTGTCTTAATGCTTTGCTATAAGTTTGCTCTGGATCGTTTTCTTTTGTACACAGGCTTTCTGTTTCGTAGTCTTTATCTATTGCATCTTCTGATACTAACTCATTGTATGGTTTTGTGAAATCACTACCTTTTAAGGTAAGAAGATGATTCCAATCATTTAAAAGACCTTCTAGATATTGGCGACCTTCTTTACACTTTATGCTATTTAAATCAATATCAGGAATAACATATTGTTCTATTTCGCTGAATTTTTTAGGACGATAATGGAAACTAACTTCTTTCCAATTAATATTTTCTTTTAAAAAATCAATAAAATCACTTTCACGATATATTTTTCTAAGTCGTTCGTAATGTGGTTGGCTTTTATCTGATTTTTGGGTGACTTTTTCAGGAAATGGCTCATCATAAGAATAATTCCAATAATTATCAATTTTTTCGATAAATACATCGTTGATTAATTTTAGGGGAAGCTCAACTTCCATTTCATCACCGTCAATAATGACTTCAATATTATTGAACTCTTTGTCTTTTTTTAGAATTTTTTCATATTCTCCTTCACCCAAATCAGATTCTGAATAAATGAGAGTGTGTATAAAATAGTTGCTTTGTGTTGGGTTAATAAAGCCTGATTCTGAAAAATATTGAGCTGGTTTTGCAACAAAATTGAAGTCTTCATTGTTATACGATAAGGTATGTTTGCCATATTTAAAGGTATAATTAATACCTGATTTTGCTGGAATGGTTAGCTCATTTCCATCAATAGTGACTTTGATTTCGTTATTGATAGGGTTGTCAATCCAACGCTCAATAGAGCTAGGCTCAAAACAACCAACAAGTGTTAGGCTACAGGCTAGTAGTAAACTGTATTTTATTTTCTTCACTATAAAATTTATTATAAATATTAAAAAGGAATATGATGCTATCATATTGTAGGTAAATTTGTGGTAATTTTAGGCTTTTATATGAATTTTTTTTACTATTAACCCGTAAATAGTGAGGATGTATGAAATTAATAGTCGATAATATGAGTTGTCAACACTGTGTTAAAGCAATAACAAAAGCAATTAATGATATTGATCCAAATGCAAAAGTGACCGTTGATTTAACCAAACACGAGGTTGATATCGAAAATAGTTCTATTTCGCAAGAAGCTGCGATTACTGCTGTTAATGAGGCTGGTTATGAGTTTGTTAGGATTGTGTAATAACTACATCTATATTTGACGGCACTAGGCTATTTTGAAGCATCTTTTCTATTTTAATTTGTTGAAATTTCAAATTAAAACAGAACTAATAAAACTTTGTTTAAGGTATTGGCATATTTTGGGGAATGCTAGAATGCTTTTATCTGTTTATTAATAGGCTATTGTTATAAGGATATATTATGAAAGGTAAAATATTGAGTGTTACTGTGGCTATTATGGCTTGGTGTGGTGCAGTTTTTTTTGTTAATGCTTATCAGATTGATTGTCCACAAAAATTTAATATTAAAGAAGAAGTTGTAAATATGCCTGATGGGTGGGAAGTTTCTAATGATATAAATAGTAAGGAGGCATCCTTTTTTAGTATGATTGTTTATCACGATAAGCCTTCTAGAATGGCGGCTTTAAAACCAGCAAAAGGAACGGTTGACGGTAAGAAACATGAGTTAATATGGGAAGTTAATTATAAGACAGATGTTGAACCTTATTATGTTAGTTGTTCTTATAATGGAACTAGAGTTGAGTTGATAAAACAAATTGATTTATCAATGAAAAGTTGTTGGGCTGATTATTTTGAAGACGAGCAAGGAAAGCGAGGAACGCTCAGTTGTAGTACGAGTGAAGCAAAAGATCTGCATTAGTTGCGTATGGGATTTGTTGTTATATGCAATAGTTAGTAACGTAAATCCCATTAATATTTTGAACAATTACCACCAGCGGTAAAAATGATGCGTTGGTCCAATTCCTTTCCCTATATTTAAATCATCGGCATGGCTAATTGCGCCTTGTAGATAATTTTTTGTTTGGGCGACTACTTCTTCTAAATTATTTTTAGGTAATAATGCTGCAATAGCTGCTGATAATGTGCACCCCGTTCCGTGAGTATTTTTAGTTTGGATGCGTGGAAAGGTCATTCTTATTATATTATTGTGTGTGATCAAATAATCAGGGCTTTCATTGCTAGGCAAATGTCCTCCTTTCATTAATACCGCTTTACAGCCTAACTTGAGTAATTCACGCCCTTGCTTTTGCATTTCATCTTCGGTTTTAGCTTCATCACAATCGAGTAGCGCTGCTGCTTCTGGTAGATTGGGAGTAATAATTGTGGCTAAGGGTAATAAAAGCTCACGAATAGCTGTTACGGCATCAGACTTTAAAAGGGGATGTCCACCTTTAGCAACCATTACAGTATCTAACACGATAGTAGGAATAGGGTTTGTTTTAAGAAGGTGGTGAACGGTTGCAACTATTTCTTTATTCATTAGCATACCCATTTTTACGCTATCAATTTGAATATCTTGATAAAGTGTATTAAATTGGGCTTCAATAAATTCGGGCGATATAGCTAATACCGCATCAACTCCTTGCGTGCTTTGTGCTGTTAGGGCAGTGATAACTGACATACCATATGCACCAAGTGCAGAAAAAGTTTTTAGATCGGCTTGAATACCTGCACCACCGCTAGGATCAGATCCTGCAATGGTTAATGCAATTGTTGTCATGATAGTATTTCCTATTTAACTTGTTTGATTTTGTTGATAAGCGATAATGTTGCTTGTTGAATATCTTTTTTGCCACAAATAGCCGAAACTACAGCAACGCCGTCAATGCCCGTTTGAATAATATTAGTTATATTGTTTTCATCAATACCACCAATGGCAACAGCTGGGCACTGTTTTAGTTTGACTAATTCAGTTAATTGTTCTGTTCCTATTGCTACCGTTGCATTTTTTTTGGTTATGGTTGGGAAGATAGGCCCTATGCCAATATAATTAACCTGCTGCCAAGGAACTGCTTTAAGTTGTTGTTGGTTAGTTACCGAAAGACCTAACCATTTATCTTTGCCGATAAGTTGTCGAGCTACATCAATAGGCAAATCACTTTGTCCAATATGGACACCATCGGCATCAATCGCTAAAGCAATATCTACATGATCATTTATAAATAGTGGAACAGAGGTGTCGCTTAATGCTTCTTTCAATGTTAAGGCAGCGTAGTACCAATCTTTACCGCTAAATTCATGTTCAGATCTTAACTGTATTGCAGTCACACCATTTGAAACAGCAATCTTTGTGGTGTTTATCATGCCATTAATGCCGCCGCATAATAATGGATCAAGGACTAAATAGAGGGTTAAATCCAGTTGTTTTTTCATCTGATTTCCTTATTAAAGCGATGGGTTAAATGTTGAGAGTTGATCTAATAGTGATATCGAGAAAGTTCCTAATCCTTGTTGTTTATTAGCTAGCTCACCAGCTTTTTTCATCATAAAACATGCACAGGCAGTGGCTGATAATGGGTCAGGAGAATTAGCTATGAAAGCCGCTACCATTGCAGATAATGAACATCCTGTACCTGTTACTTTTGTTAAAGCAATATCACCTCCAGTTATACTATATGTGCTGTTTCCGTTAGTTATGTAGTCAACATCGCCCGTCATTGCAACAATAGTTTGATATTTTTGCGCAAGCTCTTGGGCAGCGTTTAAGGCTGATTGAGTTGTGTCTTGACCGTCGGGGCCTTTTGAGAAAGATTTTTGACCATTTAATGCTAATATTTCTGAAGCATTACCTCGTGTTACTGTGGGATTAAATGATAATAATTGATGTGCAATTTCAGTTCGATAATTAAGTGCAGTTCCTACAGCAACAGGATCGAGTACCCATGGGGTTTGTGTTTGCTGTGCCTTGGCGGCCGCTAATAGCATACTTTGGGCTGTGTTGCTGTGAATAGTGCCAATATTAATCAGTAAGCTATCGGCAATGTTGACAAATTCAGCAACTTCTTGTTCTGCAATTACCATTGCTGGAGATGCACCAATAGCAAGTAGTACATTGGCGGTAAAGTTTTGGACTACATCATTAGTAATGCAATGCACTAGTGGGCGTTGTTGTTTTATATGATTGATAAAAGGAGCGGTTTGGGTAATTTGGAATGATTTGGCTACTGACATATTTCTTCCTTTCTTACTGATTTATTAATTCTATAAATGTCGGGAAGAATTTGCCAATTTAAGGCTTTTATGGCTTAGACTTCCCTACGCTGGTATAATCCAGATCAGGTTCAACGGGTGAAATCTCAGTTTTTTGTTTAGACAAAAAACACCCCGAGTCAAAATGATTTTTTATTATGAACTGATTATCTGTTTTTAACAAGCTATTGTAATAATCTTTCAATATCAGTAATTGCTTTTCTATCTGGTAAGAAGATGATTAGATGATCATTGTCTTCAATGGTTAAATCAGTATTAACGATAATAACATCTTCTCCACGCACTACAGCTCCAATGGTTGCACCCGATGGGAGTTTTAGGCCATTAATATTTTTGCCAACCAGTCTTGATGTTTCACCATTACCATTGGCAATAATTTCGACAATTTCGGATTCTCCTTGTCTTAATGAAACAACTTTAACAACCCCAGTTTGTCTAACATGGCTTAATAGCTCAGATATTGTGGCGTGTTGTGGGGAAATCGCAATATCAATCACACTATCATTAATTAGTTCAAGGTAGGCTTGGCGTTGAATTAATACAATTACTTTTTTCGCTCCCATTCTTTTGGCTAACATAGAGGACATGATGTTGGATTCATCATCACTGGTAACAGCGATAAATAGATCAGTAAGTTCAACTTGTTCTTGTGAGAGCAATTCTTGATCCGATGATTCCCCATGTAATACTGTTGTATTAACAAGTTGCTCGGCAATTAATTCTGCTCGTTCGGCATTTCGCTCAATTAATTTGACTTGATAGTTATTTTCTAAACGTTTTGCTAGAGCGACAGCGACACCACCACCGCCACTGATAATTATTCGTTTATATGGTTTTTCTAACCTTTGTAACTCACTGGTCACCGCTTTGATATTAACGGGGGGAGTTATAAAGTAGACCATATCGCCCGCTTCTATAAGTGTTGAACCAAGCGGTCGGATAAAACGGTTTTTGCGGTAAATAGCTACTACTCGAGCTTCAACATGTGGTAAATGTTCTTTGAGTTCTGATAATTCACTACCTACTAAAGCACCGCCATAATAAGCGGTAACGGCAACCAAACAGACACGATTGTCGTAAAAGGATGCAAATTGTAGCGAACCAGGATATTGTACTAATTGACTAATATGGTTGGTGATAAGGTTTTCTGGAGCAATGATATGATTGATATTAATACAATCTTTATTGAAAAGAGGGTAGTTTTCGTTATTGTATTCAGGTGATCTAATGCGTGCAACTTTTTGTGGAATATTGAACATGACATGCCCAATTTGGCAGGCCATCATGTTGACTTCATCAGAGTTAGTTACAGCAACAAGCATATCAGCTGATTCAGCACCAGCACTTTCTAAAACTTGTGGGTATGATGATTTTCCGCAAATCACCTGTAAATCAAAACGTTCTTGTAGTGATTGTAATTTATCATAATTTTCATCAATCACCGTGACATCATTTTGTTTTTCAGTAACAAGATATTCAGCAAGCGCACTACCTGTTTGTCCTGCACCAAGAATAATAATCTTCATAACTAACCTGTATATTTAAATGGCTTTAAGTGTTACCCATTTTCCTTGTATATTAAAGCCATTGCATACTGTTTTATTTTTAGTAACAATCAGTTATTAATTTTTCAATTATACAAAACCGATTGCATCATAAACTTTTTTCAAAGTTGGTGCGGCTTTTGAGCGTGCTTTTTCTGCCCCTTCCTGCATTATTGAAATTAGATAACTTTCATCATCTCGATACTGATGATAATTCGCTTGAAGTGTAGTTAGCATATCAATGACTTGTGTTGCTACTTCGGTTTTAAGGTGGCCATACATTTTGCCTTCGAACTCTTTTTCAAGTTCGCTGATAGGCTTACCTGTCACGCCAGTTAAAATGTCAAGTAGGTTTGAAACACCAGCTTTATTTTTTAGATCGTAACGTACCACAGGTGGCTCATCTGAATCGGTCATTGCACGTTTTATTTTTTTCTCGATATCTTTTGGATTTTCGAGTAAACCAATTACGTTATTGCGATTTTCGTCTGATTTAGACATTTTTTTAGTGGGTTCTTGTAGTGACATGACGCGAGCTCCCACTTTCGAAATAAAGGGTTCAGGAATAGTAAATATGTCACCGTAAAGCGCATTAAATCGCATAGCAATGTCGCGTGATAGTTCAAGATGTTGTTTTTGGTCGTCACCTACTGGTACTAAGTTTGCTTGATAGAGCAAAATATCCGCAGCCATCAGTACTGGGTAATCAAACAATCCCGCATTGATGTTTTCAGAATGACGAGATGATTTATCTTTAAATTGAGTCATACGGCTAAGTTCACCAAAGTAGGTGTAACAGTTTAATGCCCAGCCGAGTTCTGCATGCGCAGGCACTTGTGATTGTACAAAAATGGTACTTTTTTGCGGATCAATACCACAAGCTAAATATAGAGCGAGTGTGTCTAATGTGGCTTTACGTAATTTGTTCGGATCTTGGCGTACGGTAATTGCATGTTGATTGACGATACAATAAATGCAATCATATTCGTCTTGCAGAGACACCCAATTTTTTAAAGCACCTAAGTAGTTGCCAAGTGTTAGTTCTCCTGATGGCTGAGCGCCACTAAATACAATCGGTTTGCTCATAATTTATTCCTAATCTATGCTAATTATTTTTTTGCTTTAGCTTTTGGCTGAGGTAATAATGTTAATATTTCTTTAAAATCGTCAAATAAGAAATCAGGGTTGCTAGTGGCAATCGATATGCCATAGTTATAACCATAGCTTAATGCAACAGTTGGGCAGTTAGCATTTTGGGCTGCAGTAATATCATTTTTTGAATCACCAACAAAAAGTAACTGATCACAGAATAATCCAAATTTAGCCATTACTTGGTATAAAGGGGCAGGGTGTGGTTTTAATTTGATCACATCCCCTCCACCAAGCACTAATGAAAAGTACTCTTTTATGCCTAAAGAAGTCAGCAAAGCAGGCAAAAACTGTGCCGGTTTATTGGTTACTAATGCTAGTGGATAATTATTATCGTGAAGTACTTTTAAGGTCTCTTTAACATTGGGAAACAGTTTTGTTTCTGCATCGATGACTTTATCATAGTGTTGATTAAATAGATCTTTAGCTTTGGCAAATAGTTCTGTTGATGGATCGACTTCAATTGCTTTGAATACTCGTTCTAGCATAATATCAATACCATTGCCTACAAAATTTTTGACTTGTTCGTTGCTGATTGTAGGTAGATTCAAGTCTGCTAACATATTTTGTGTTGCTAATGCTAGTCCTGGTACGCTGTCAACTAATGTACCATCTAAATCAAAAGCTACTGCTTGAATATTTTCTAGTTTATTCATGTTCAACTCCTGCTAATTCTTTACGCATGGCGTCAATAACTGTTTTATAATCGGGTTGGCTAAATATAGCTGAACCAGCAACAAACATATCGGCACCAGCTCTAGCTATTTCGGCAATATTGTCAATTTTTACACCGCCATCAATTTCTAAACGAATATTGCGTCCAGATTCAATAATGCGCTGTTTAGCTTGTTGTAATTTCTTAATTGTTGAAGGTATAAAAGATTGACCTCCAAAACCTGGGTTAACACTCATTAATAAAATAATATCAATTTTATCCATGACGTAATCTAAATAATCAAGCGGTGTAGCTGGATTAAATACAATACCAGCTGTGCAGCCATGATCTTTAATTAACTGTAATGAACGATCCAAATGGACAGTAGCTTCCGGATGAATAGATATATTGGTTGCCCCAGCTTTGGCAAATGAGGTAATTATCTCTTCAACAGGTGATACCATCAAATGCACATCAATGGGAGCCTTAATACCATAGTTTCGTAAAGCTTTACAAAACATTGCTCCCATTGTGAGATTAGGTACAAAATGGTTGTCCATGACATCAAAATGTATTACATCAGCTCCTGCATCTAGCACTTTTTGTGTATCTTCACCAAGGCGAGCGAAATCAGCTGATAATATTGATGGAGCAATAATGTATTCTTTCATAACTTACCTCTAATAACTCGCTTTATATTTAGCTATCTAAGACTTTTTGTATAATGCTAGAATCTCGTCAATTTTTTTTCTTCCTTTACCAGCACAGCTAATTGATCGTCTCATTTCTGTTCGATAAAGTTCGCTTGCATTATTATAAAGGTTCATTGTGTAATCAGTATAATGATTAGACACAAGCACGGGTATGTTTTTTTTATACGCCATAGTTTCAGCTAATTCTGACAAGTTTTTGTGCTCTTCAAATCCAAATATATTTGAGTAATAAGCCGTAAATCCAGCTGATTCATTTGGGGGTATATAGGGGGGATCACAATAAATTACTGAATTTTTTGCCGCTTTCTTCATTACTTCGTGGTAAGGTGCGCAAAAAAATTGTGCTCTTTGAGCTTTTTCTGCAAAAAAGTAAAGTTCTTTTTCAGGAAAATAAATTGTCTTATAGCGTCCAAATGGTACGTTAAATAGTCCATTGTTGTTATAACGACATAAGCCGTTATAACAATGTCGATTTAAATAGACAAATAAAAGCGATCTGATGTACTGATCTTTACTTCCATTAAATACATCACGCAGTTGATAAAACGCATCTGGGTGATTGTTTTGAGCAACAAATAGTAATCTAAGGTCACGGATAAATTGATCTGGACTTGATTTTAATAATGTAAATAATGAAATTAAGTCATGGTTGATATCCGCTAAGATATAACTTTTATAGTTAGTATTTAAAAAAACAGAACCAGCTCCAACAAAAGGTTCTATTAGCTGATCGCCCTCTGGTAGATACCGTTTAATTGTGTCCACAAGCTCATATTTTCCTCCAGCCCATTTTAAAAAGGCTCGTTGCTTCTTCAACGGATACTCCTATTTGTCGTTGATCGGATAAATAAACGATATCCTTGGTTATTTTGCTACTTTTTCTTTATTAATCATTGCACCAGATTTAACCCATGGTTTGTCTTTCTGTAGTGCATTTGGCAAAGACTTGATTGCTTTATGTGCCTCATCTACTGATGAATAGTTGCCTTTTATTAAAATAAACATTGAACCAGATTTATGTTTGGTTTCATAAATATGGTAATCTGTTATATCGTTTTGTTTTACAAATTTTTTTAGACCTTCAAGTGATTTAGAGGCACTAAGCTGAACGACATAATGATCATTTTTTATCTTAATATTTTTCCCTAAATCATTATTTTCAGTTTTACGATTAACAGAGTTCGATGTGTTTTTTTTCGTATTATTTTTATTTGATTTAACCCTACCATTAGATGTTGCCGCAGAATGATGATTTGCTTTAGAATCTCCATTTGAGTCATTTATTGATAGGTTTAAGCCATCACTTGTATCTGAAAAGGATTCAAGTTGCTGTTGTTGTGTATTAAATTTATTTAATGTACTGTTTGATGTATCTGTCACCAGTTCATTACTTTTAGGTTGATTTCCACCAATTCCAACACTATTTTGTTCATCAGTGATTGTATTATTGTTTTCTTCTGTTGAAGCCACTCCATTAACCACAGGTGGTGTTAATGGTGTTCCTTCTTTTTTACGAGAAGAATTAAAAATAATCAAACCAAGCAATAAAAGAATAATAATTGCTGAACCAAAAATAATTAATTTTTTCTTTGGAAGATCTTGAAGAAAACTAAGTAATCTGAATGAATGCGCAGAATCCTTATTGGGTTGTTCTGATATATAACGGTCATCTTTGTCTACACGCATACTTACTCCTTAACCTATCAAAAGATTTATTACTTAATGATTAGCTATTATTTCTAAAATACACGACTTAAATTTGCTCTATTTTATCAATAATATAATTAGCAACACCTTTGGCGCTTTGTTCATCGGTTTTAATTGTAATATCAGCAATCTCTTCGTAAAGTGGTTCGCGCTCTCCAGCTAGCTCTTCGTAAAGCTCACGTGGTGTGTTGCTTCCTTGTAGTAATGGGCGGCGTTTATCTTTTTGTGTTCTTGCCATCTGTTTTTCAATGGTTGTTTCAAGATAGACAACGATTCCTCGAGCGGATAATCTATTTCGTGTCTCTTTAGATAAGACTGAACCCCCACCAGTTGCAAGAACTACACCTTGTTTTTCAGTCAATTCGTTAATGACTTTTTCTTCTCTGGCTCGGAATCCCTCTTCTCCTTCTAGGTCAAAAATCCATGCAATATCGGCTCCAGTACGTTTTTCAATCTCTTGATCTGAGTCAAAAAAATCCATGCCTAACTGTTGTGCAATTTGTCGGCCTATAGTGCTTTTTCCTGCCCCCATTGGGCCAATTAGAAAGATATTTCGCTTTTCTGCCATTGTTGTTTCATCATCTGTTAATTTTGGTTAAAATATACAACACAATGTCAACTTGCTTTGATTTATATGATCATTCGCTTTATCATTGTGTAACTTTTCTTGGATCTCCGTCTAACGACAAAAATTTAGGTCGGTAATTATCTCAATAGATAGTACCTTTTGGCAATAGGTATTTACCAATACTTTTAGCTAATACCAGCTTGATGCAAATCATGGATGTTTAAAACCCCTACTAATTCATTGTTGTTATTAACAACCGGAGCGGCAGTAATATTATGATCAGTAAATAATTTTAGTGCTTCGACAGCCTTCCAACTTTCAGGAATGCGATGTCCCAAGCTGGTCATAACGTCCATAATGTTATCTTGTAATGTACCATTTTTTAATAATAAGCGACGTAAATCACCATCGGTAAATACACCAACTATTTTATTATTATCTTGGCAGATTGCAACTAGCCCTACTCCTGTACGGCTTAATTCTAGCATGGCATCAAATACGGTTGCAGTTTGTGGTATTTTAGGAATACGATCACCTGTTCGCATTACATCTTTGACATGATTGAGTAATTTAGCCCCTAAACTACCTGCAGGGTGGGAGCGTGCAAAATCTTCTTCTTTAAAGCCTCGTGCTCGCATTACTGCAATTGCTAGCGCATCCCCCATTAATAATGTATTAGTTGAACTAGAGGTTGGCGCAAGTCCCATAGGACAAGCTTCCTTTTCAATTGAAATATCAAGAATTGCTTGGGCTGATTTAGCAAGTGGTGAATCCAACCCTCCAGTGATAGCAATAACAGGCACCTGCATTTCGGTAAGAATAGGTAAAATTAAATTAAATTCCTTAGCTCGACCCGAGTATGAAATTAATATAGCTACGTCGTTTTGAGTTATCATTCCTAAGTCGCCATGCAGGGCTTCCGATGGATGCATAAAAAAAGCAGGACTTCCTGTACTAGCTAACGAAGCGGCAATCTTTTTCCCTATATGCCCTGATTTTCCAATACCCGAAACAACGACTTTACCTTTGGCGGTTAAAATAAGTTTGCATGCGTTAACAAAATCTTTGCCTAATCTATCTGGTAATTTTTTTGCTTCGTATATCTCCAATTCAAGAAGCTCTCGACCATATTGTAATAATTTATCCATTTAATTAGCCTATTGAATAAAACGTGTTATCAGTGCATTTATAATCGGAAATTAAGGAAAAGGCGATTATAAAAGATGAACAGGTTTTAGTTTAACAATTAATGTTTAAATATTCAAAAAAGTATGCATTTTAGACTTAATATTTACTAATTACTTTTTAATAATCTAAAAACCTAGGGCAACTTTAATTCCTAGTGTAATTAAAATGCCTCCTAATAATTTATCAATTATAAATTGAATTTTAAAGTAACGTCGTTGTACACTTTGCCTTTGAAAAATAAAGACGACAAAAGGCCACCAAAAAACACCTTCAATCCAAATAATAAACGCAACGATTAGCTTATCAAGTGTTGATGATTCTGCATTAAGCACTTGAGTAAAGGTAGCTAAAAAAAATAACGTTGCTTTAGGATTAAGTAAATTACATAAAAAACCTTGCATAAAGGCTGATTTTTCTGAAATTGGCTGCATGAGTTGTGGCTTACCAATATAGGTGGTATTTGGTTTTTGAGCGAGCAGTGCCTTTATGCCAAGCCATATTAAGTAAGTGGCACCCGCATAGCGTAAGGCGTTATAAAGAAGTGGAGTTGTGGTGATAAGTACTGCAATACCCGCAATACAATAGCTCATATGAACTAAGATGGCGATGATGACGCCTAGACAAGTGAGCAATGCTATCTTGCGGTTATAGCTTAAGCTATTTTTTAACACCAAAAAGAAATCAGGCCCAGGTGAGATCATACCTAAAAAGCTAATTGTAGAGACAAAAATTAATGTATCAAACGTCATTTTTCGTGCCTATTTAAATACTTGTGCTGAATTATTGAGCGTTGCAATATTAGATTTATTTTGTTCAATAAACTGTTTTTTATCAAAATTAGGTTCAGTTAAATAGTCAGTCAAAAATTTAGCGTTAGTTTTGACTTGGGCTCCATTTAAAATTAAACGAGGTAAGTCAATCTGATAAATAGTTTGATCAGTGTTTTTTTGTAGATCTTGCGTATGTGCATTTGTTAATAAATAAAGTTTGCGTTCTTTTTCTGAAAGACGATTGATTGTTGGTGTGCCTGCTCCCATCATTAAATGATCTGGAAAAATATAAAATACAGTATCTTCTAATACACCTTCTTCTTTTAGATGTTGGATAAAAATTCCCAAATTATGATCTAGTGAAGCAGCAACGAAAGACATATTATCTGATTTTGGTGAAATAACCGATTTCATTCTTTCATCATCAAAACCATTTGGTGCATGAGTTGAAACAGTTGAAATAAATAAAGCAAAAGGTTTTTTTGTTTTGCGCATTTCAGTAATTTGTTTTTGCGCTACATCAAAAATGTCTTTGTCATACAGCCCAAAAGGTGCTGGTGGATATTGGTCGACATAGTTTTTTTCAGAAATGACTTGCATACCAAACAGTTCTGCAGTGTGACCAATACCAGCAAAATCAGGGCTAGCCATTACATAACGGGTTTGATAACCCGCTTGATTAAGTATATCGCCTAGGCTAACTAGATTGGTCTTGTCTGCGCGCATTAGTGGTGATGTTGTGTAGCCACCAATTAGAAAGGGCATGCCGGTCATATAAGTGTACATTGATGCGGTAGTCCATGAGCTTCCTGGACTCATGGGCATATTAGCAAAAAAGGTATAATCTTGGCGAAGTTTTTGTAAATTAGGGGTAATATCCTCAAAATCGAAAAAGCCTTGTTCAAATGATTCTAAAGATAAAACAATAATATTTTTACCTTGATAGTTAACAAGCTGATCTTTATTGGTATAGTGAGTCATATTAAGTGATTGTAACGCCTGCTCAAATGGCTCACGAGGTGCGCTTGTAACTTGATAGATTTCGTATAAGCGACTGAATGGACCATTATTGTAACTGATGGATACTATTGCCACAAAGGCTAGTAACAGACGAAATACTAAATGACATTTACGTTTGCATAAATCTGCGAGTTTTGATAGCAAAAAAATAAGGGAAAAAAAGACAACGATAACTAAGACTGCTTGTAATTTAAAAATAAATAGCCCTTCGATTATGTCATTAATGTTTAAATTTACATAAAACTGATAATCAATAAAGCCACCACTAAAATAGATAGAAGTTAGCTCCATTACAATAAAGATCGTTAGTAAAGTTATGGTTAGCATTTGCCATTTTGTCTGTTTAAAGAGTGAGGCAAAAACAATTGTAATAATAAAAAGTGGCAAAACAATTAATGTCGATAATGGCATAAGATATTGTTACTCAATATATTCAAAAATCAATTTTGCCTAAGTATATACTTAATGGATAAAAAATAAAAATATCGGTTGATAATGTTTGATTTGTGGTTTTGAAATTCGAAATTGGGTATGTATTGTATGAATAATAATTATAGCGCCATAGTACCTTAAATGATAATTATTATTATTTGAGGTTGATAATTAATTCTATTCGCAATAAGATATTGATGAAATTATTGCGATAATGTCCGAGGTTGCTATGCCGTGGTTTATACGGAAAATAGTTGTTATTTTATTTGTATCTTTGTTTTCACACTCTTTTTGTTATGCCGATATTGCATTACCTACCCCTCAAACTAAAGATGGAATGAGTCTATTTGAAAGTCTAAAAAAACGATCTTCAACTCCTGGGGGGGGCTTTCCTACTGGTAAAATTTCTGATGACGAACTTTCGACAGTACTTTGGGCTGCAAGTGGTTTAAATCGTGGTAAAACAGGGTGGACGGTGCCGATGGTTAAGGGTAAATCTCCTTATGTGAGAATCTACCTCGCCAGTGAAAAGGGTACTTTTTTATATGAGTGGGAAGGTCATTATTTAAAAGAAATTAATAATAAAGATATTCGTGCTGATATTGGTTTGCAAAGTTTTACAAGGCGAGCAGCCTATTCATTGATTTTTGTGTCGGATGCTAGTGCATTAACCGATATAAATCCAGAACAAATCGCTAACTTTAATTACACGGCCGTTGGTGCAATGAGTCAAAACGCTTATTTAGTTGCGTCGGCACTAAAATTAAGCGCTCGTTATATTCACTCCATTAAACCAGAAGTTATTAGCCAAGAGCTACAATTACCAGAAGGCAGTAAACCACTAGGTATGCTTTTAATAGGAAAATAAAAGGTAAAGTTAAGATATGAAACGATTTTTAATACTTGCTTTGCTTCTTATTGGAAGTTTAATGGCTTTGGCCCCATCATCTTATGCTGCCGAAAAAAAATACGAAAGTTGGAATGCTATTGTTGACGAAATGGATACCATCTTAAATGACGCTTATGATATCTATTTTATAAAAGATGTTGAGCGTGCTAAAGCTCGAGTTAATAATGCCTATTTTGGCTTTTATGAAAAGCATGGGGTTGAGCGTGCGGTTATGTCTTATATTTCGGGTAAACGGGGAACCGATACCGAATATCAATTTGCCAAAATTAAACGTTTAATGACCGATGGTGCGTCGAATAAAGTTGTTAGAAATGAAATTGATACTATTTTAAAAATGTTACATGAAGATGCTAACGAACTAGATGGTAAGCAAGAGAGCGGTTGGAGCATTCTGTTAGCTTCGTTTATTATCATTTTTAGGGAAGGGCTGGAAGCGATTTTAGTGATTGCGGCAATTTCAGCTTATTTGGTTCGTTCTGGACATCTTGCCATGGTAAAAGTAGTTTATATGAGCTCACTTGTAGCTATTTTTGCCAGTATTTTAGCGGCAATTGCTCTTCATACTGTGTTTGATATTAGCGGCGCAAATCAAGAAATTGTTGAAGGAATTGCTATGCTCTTGGCAACAGTTGTACTATTTTTTATTAGTAATTGGATGTTTTCAAAGGCAGAAGCTGAGGCTTGGAAAAGCTATGTTGAAGAAAAGGTACAAACTGCAGTGTCATCTGGTAGTCGCTTTGCCTTAGGTTTTGCTGCCTTTTTAGCTGTTTTTCGTGAAGGTGCTGAAACGATCTTGTTTTACCAAGCAATGCTAATTGAAGCTAAAGAACACATGAATATGGTTTGGTATGGGCTAGCTATTGGAACGATAATTCTTGCGATTATTTTTGTCGTTATTCGTTTTGGTACTATGAAATTACCAATTCGCCCATTCTTTATTGGCACTAGTATTTTGATGTATATCATGGCAATAGCTTTTGCAGGTGGTGGAGTAAAAGAATTACAAGAGGCTGATATGATCCCAGTTACCTCTGTTGATTTTATACATTCTGTCGAAGTTTTAGGTATTTACCCAACAGTCGAGACATTAGTTCCACAAATAATTATGGTATTTATTGTGGTAGTTTCTGTCATATATTACAAAGCTAAACATAGTTGTAAAAAGCAATAATTATTAATATTGCTTATTTGCTTAAAATTGCATAAATGCGGATTGAAAAACTGAGTTGTGTTAATACCCAAAAAAACAAGTGTAATAAATTTTCAAAAACTAAGAGAAGGAGTTTTCAATGAAAAAATTAGTTTTATCAGCAGGTATTGCTTCAATACTTGCCTTATCTTCATTCGTTCATGCAGCAGCACCGGCACCTGGCGAACAAAAAGGATTTGAAGAGTTTCCAATTGGTGATGAAGTAACCGTGGGGCCATTACACATTGGTGCTGTTTATTTCCAACCTGTTGATATGGAACCCGCTGGTATGGGTGGTTTACCAGCCTCAAAATCAGACATGCACATTGAAGCTGATATTTCAGCTGCAGAAGGTAATAACTTAGGTTATGGCGTAGGTGATTTTGTTCCTTACTTAACTGTAAAATATAAAATTCAAAAGCAAGGCAGTGATAAAGTAATTGAAGGTAACTTTATGCCAATGAATGCCTCTGATGGTCCTCACTATGGTAATAATATAAAATTAGATGGTGCTGGTAAATATAAAGTAACATTTATGATTGAAAACCCAGAAAAACAAGGTTATTTACTACATGTTGATAAAGAAACAGGTGTGGAAGGACGCTTTTGGAGCAAACCTATCGAAGTTTCTTGGGACTTTGATTACATTCCACGCGCATGGTAATGATTTTAAAATAACTAATTATATTAAATAATTAATAATCAGTTATTGGTGAGCATTATGCTCACCAATAATATTTGCAATAGTTAGGCAATGAATATGCTTCAATACCTTATCAATATTACCGATAATACTTTCGTTCCAGCAGTGATGATGGCATTACTGAGCGCTGCAATTATAAGATCCACGCCTCATCATATTAAAAAAATTATTTTGTTTGGTTTTGTATTGGGCTTTATTGCTGCATTGATTTATGCCATTTTAAAACGCAACACAGGGTTTGCTGTTCGTGAATATTATGATCTTGGAGTGATCATACCTTGGGTTATTATTGCTGTACCGTTGATTGTTGCTATTTGCTTGCAAAAATCCACTTATAACCGAACAGCTAATTTCTTTTTTACACTACTATTTGCACTCAGTATTGGTTTGATAAGTGCCCAGTCTTTACCTAATTTAATGCTCTATCCATTCGAATTTTCTGTCGGGATGGATTCTATTTTTAATAATGATTATTTGTTTAAATGGGTTGGTTATGGTTTTGCTTTACTTATAATCTTGTTAACTGGGCTATTTACTTTCCGTATATGTGGACAATTATCAACAAAATTTATTTTTGCTATTACTTCACTGTCAATTATTATTTTCACTATTCAAAATAGTATTAATATTCTACAAATTTTAATTGTTAGGCGTTTTATTTCATCCCAACCATGGATGATGGAGTTGGTTATTTTTATTCTTGGTCATGTTAATTTCTTTATCTTTATTTTCATGACAATTGTGCTTTGTTTAGCCATTGTTTTGTATATCAAATCAAAAACAACTTCGTTAGTGGGTAATAACCCTGCTCAAATTCGTAAACTTAAAGCACAATTACGTAGCAATAGAAGATCTGCCCTAATGATTATGGCTGGTACAGCAATAACCGCATATACTGTGACGCGCGCGCGTTACATTTTTGAAAAAGGCGTAGAACTTACACCGGCAGAGCCTATATCGCCTAATGCTGATGGCTTAATTGTTATCCCTCTCGATAAAGTGAACGACGGTAATTTACATCGTTATGGTTATCAGGCAACAGATGGAACTTTAGTTCGCTTTATTGTTATTAAAAAAAGCGATAATGCTTATGGTGTAGGTTTTGATGCTTGCGATATTTGTGGTGCAAGTGGTTACTACCAACGCGGTGATCAAGTCGTTTGTATTTTGTGCGATGTAGTAATGAACATTGCAACGATTGGATTTTCAGGAGGATGTAACCCTGTTCCACTTAAATACGAAATTATTGACGGCAATATGGTGATTCGTCCAGCTAACCTTGAAGCAGAGAAAAGTCGTTTCAAATAAAAGCGTATTAAAAGGAATATTGTATGTTTTGTAGAATGTTATTAAGTGTTTTAATTCGCCAAAAAAAGAAACTTTTTCTTATTGCCTTAACGGTTGCATTGGGTGTTTCGCTTGCTACTGCTATGCTAAATGTAATGTTTGACGTAGGTGATAAGGTGAATCAAGAGCTAAAAGCCTATGGTGCTAATCTCAATATCGTTCCTCGTGGTAGTGCTGTCATTAATGAAATGTACCAGCTTGATAACAATGATAGTGGGCAAGCTGTGCAATATATTAAAGAAGAAGAACTTGTTAGAATTAAGATGATTTTTTGGGCTTATAATATTGTTGATTTTGCACCTTTTCTAACAACTCAAGCGACATTTCATGATAAGCCAATTACGGTGGTAGGTACTTGGTTTAATAAACATCTTAATATTCCAACAGGTGATCAGGTTGATACGGGCATGTTAGCCATGAAATCATGGTGGACAATTGAAGGAAACACCATGACCGATGATAATTTGCAAGGAGCTATGGTGGGTGAATCTGTAGCCAAACAGTGGAATCTAAAGCTAGGCGATACGATAGATATAATTTCAACGAAAACAAACAAAAAGTTTACATTAACTATTAACAATATTTTTCATAGTGGTGGTGCTGAAGATACGCAAATTTATGTCTCTTTACCAGTTGCACAAGATCTTGCCGATAAAAAAGGACTAGTTGAACGTGTTGAGGTTAGTGCATTAACCACTCCAGAAAACGAATTAGCTCGTAAAGCAGCGCAAGATCCAAACAGTTTATCTAGAACAGAATGGGATACATGGTATTGTACTGCTTATATTAGCTCAATTGCATACCAGCTAGAAGAGCTAATGCCTGATGTGCGTGTGAAAGCTATTATGCAAGTTGCTGAGTCAGAAGGCTCCATTTTACAAAAAACACAATTACTAATGTTATTACTAACTATCTTATCATTGATTTGTTCGGCGCTTGCTATTTCGAATTTGGTTACTGCTAACGTTATAGAGCGCAGTACCGAAATTGGCCTATTAAAAGCGCTTGGTGCAACTAATACAGCTGTTGCAATGCTAATATTAACTGAAATCTTTATTATTGCCTTACTTGGTGGATTTTTTGGTTACTTTATTGGTTTTGGTTTTGCGCAAATTATTGGTCATACTGTGTTTGGTTCTTTTGTTGAGCCTAAGATGATAATTATTCCTTTAGCCCTAATTATGGTGATCTTAATTACCTTTTTAGGTAGTTTACCAGCATTGCGTATTATGATGTTTTTGCGTCCAACTGATGTGTTACATGGTCGATAAGGTGAAAGGTAAGTCTCATGATCAATAAAAATAGGCGCTTTATAATTAAAACCGTGTTAAGTTCACTTATCCGGCGCCGTTCTCGCATTACAATTGCCTTGTTTGGTGTTGCTATTGGTGCAACGGTTCTTCTTGGTATGATCACACTTTGTTATGATATACCACGGCAAATGGGACAAGAATTCCGTTCTTATGGTGCCAATCTTCTACTACTACCTGCCAATAATCAATCAACAGTAGCAATGACCGAGGTTAATAAAGCGGTTGCCTTTTTACCAGAAGATAAATTACTTGGTGTTACCCCATTTCGTTATAATTCAATTCGTAGTAATCAGCAACCTTATACTATTGTGGGGACCGACTTTAAACAAGTTGTAAAAACCAGTCCTTATTGGTCTATTGAAGGTTCAATACCACAAAATTCACATGAAATAATGATTGGTACTGATATTGCTAACTTTGCTAAATTAAACATTGGTAGCACTATGCCGATTTCCGGCAAATCTAAACAAGATTCTCGTTTTGATGAAGAACTCACCGTTACAGGTATTGTTAAAACTGGACGTTCCGAAGATAACTTTATTTTTGTTGATCTGCACGATTTAGAAGAATTACTTGAAGAAAGCGAGCAAGCAGAAGTTGTTGAAGTAAGCATTGCCGCCACAGAAACAGAATTAAAACAGTACATTGAAAAAATAAAAAAACAAATGACAACAGTTGAACCTCATTTAATTAAATGGGTGACAAAGTCAGAAGCATCTGTATTAGGCAAACTGTCCTCGTTACTCTATTTAGTTACTTTTGTTGTACTCGTTCTTACCATGATTTGTGTAGCTACCACTATGATGACAGTGGTAATGGAGCGTCGTAAAGAAATTGGTCTTAAAAAAGCGATAGGAGCCAACAATAAAAGTATTGCAAAAGAGTTTTTAGCTGAAGGATTAGTTTTAGGTGTTATTGGTGGCTTTATTGGGGCTATATGCGGGCTTATCTTTGCTCAAATTATTAGTACCAATGTGTTTGGACGTTCAATTATTATTGAGTTTTATCTGATCCCAACCACTATCATTATCTCAGTGATAGTAACGGTAATTGCGTGTTTAATTCCAGTAAAACGTGCTCTTGAAGTAGAGCCTGCGTTAGTATTACGCGGTGAATAGGATATAAAGTATGAATATGCTCGAAGTAAAAAATGTGTCTAAAATTTATGGTTCACTACATGCACTGTCTGAAGTAAATTTAACAGTTGAAGAAGGTAAATGGCTATCAATTATGGGACCTTCTGGTAGCGGTAAAACAACTTTGATGAATATCATTGGTTGTATGGATAAACCTTCACTTGGTTCAGTGATTTTAGACGGGCAAGATATTACTCAGCTTTCTTTGTCAGAATTAACCGAAATACGTCGAGATAAGATAGGTCTGATTTTTCAACAATTTCATTTAGTATCGTATTTAACCGCACTAGAAAACGTCATGCTTGCTCAATATTATCATAGTATGGTTGACGAAAAAGAGGCTATGCAAGCACTCGAACGTGTTGGGCTTGCTGCTCGAGCTAAACACTTACCTAGGCAGTTATCAGGTGGCGAACAGCAACGTGTTTGTATTGCTAGAGCATTGATTAACTATCCAAAACTGATTTTGGCCGATGAGCCAACTGGTAATTTAGATGAAAGCAACGAAGCGATGGTCATGAATTTATTACATGAGCTGCACAAAGAAGGCAGTACCATTATTGTAGTTACTCACTCACTAGAAGTGTCAAAACATGCACAAACCACTGTAGTACTAGAGCACGGCAAAGTTGCACGTGTAATTGATAATTAATCAACTGAAGGCTGTTATATATGAAAAACCGTCTTATTTCATCAAGTATTTTTATTATTATTGGAGTATTAATTATCTTATTTCCATTATATATATTGCCAGTTTGTCCTCTTCCAGACGTTGTAAGCATGCCTGTTGATACATTGAATCACGCTAGTAGCGAGGTAGCACATAACGGGCATATACATAGTGGCACAGGAAAAATCATGAAATGTTTTTGGACAGCAAGAGCTGAAATTGGCATTGGTTGTTTAGTGATAGCCATTGGTGCATTGCTACTAATTAGCCGTATTGCTTTTGTGCGAGTAGGATTAAGTATAGCACTTGCGTGTATTTCTTTATTAGCGGCAGCTATACCAACAATTCTAATTGGTGTTTGCGGTAATGAAATGATGCGATGCAATATGGGGTCTAAACCGGCGTTAGTTTTATTATCAGGTTTATTATTTATTGTCGCTGTTATTAACATCTATTACTTAAATAAAAGAACAAAAAATTGATAGCGTTTTGTTATCAAACAAAGACCACTCTTATCTTTACCAGATATAGGTATAACATTTAAATCCAACAAGCAGGAAAGTCAATATGCACGAAAAACCGATCACCATGGCAAATTTAGCATGGCGAAATATTCAGCGGCGACCGTTTAGAAGTTGCTGTTTGATTATCATCATTACGCTTTTTTCGGCAACGCTGTTTGGTGGAAGTATACTGATGAAAAATCTCAGCCTTGGTATTTCAGGCATGGCTAACAGGTTAGGTGCTGATATTCTTATTGTGCCTAATGGTTACGAAAAAAATATGGAAGTTGCCTTATTGCGTGGTGAACCGAGTACTTTTTATTTAAAAGTAGATTTGATTGATAAAATAAAAGGTATCAAAGGTATTGAGGCCATTTCACCTCAGCTATTTATTGCTTCATTAAATGCAGGATGTTGTTCGTCTAAAGTCCAATTAATTGGTTTTGAACAGCATACTGATTTTATAATTAAGCCTTGGTTACAATCACAACTTTCAGAGCCATTGACTGATAATCAAGTCGTTGTTGGTTCTAAAATTAGTTCTGATGTGGGCGATGAAATCTTATTTTTTAATCATCCTTTTAAAATTATTGCTAAAATGGATAGCACAGGGATGGGATTTGATACCTCTGTCTTTATGACTATGTCGGCAGCCCAATCATTAATGAAAAATGCAAAATTAATTGAAGGGGATGTCGACCATTTTGCTGATTATGCCTCGTCGATTTTCATTAAGGTCAATTCAGATTATCAACCTAAAGATATTGTTAATCAAATTATGCCCAGATACGCGATTGACTATAATATTGACTTTATTATGACCAAAGGTATGTTAAGTAATATATCAAAATGGTTAACTAGCTTTTCAACTATTGTATATAGCCTATCGGCTATTTTTTGGGTTTTAGCTATTATTGTGATTTTTGTGATATTTTCTTCAAGCTTAAATGAACGCAAGCGTGAAATTAGCTTATTACGGGTATTAGGCGCGTCACGGCGTGATTTAGTTAAAATGTTGCTTCGTGAATCTTTAATAATTAGTGGATTAGGCGGAGTTAGTGGCATTGTTATCGCCTCGGTATTACTTTATGCATTTAGCTTATTAATCTGCCAATCTATTGGTTTGCCGTGTGTAAATATCTCACTATTTGATGCATTATTATATGCAATTGTTGTTTTTATTCTTACGCTAATTATAGGACCTTTATCAAGTATCTATAGTGCCTTATCTATGACTAAATTTGATACTTATAGTACCCTTAGAGAGGGCGAATAATGTTACTGAATGTTAAAAACCTACGTAAAGATTACACAAGAGGGCAACAAACCTTTTCAGCTGTGAATAATGTTAGTTTTTCAATGGCAAAAGATGACTTTATATGCATTATGGGTAAATCAGGCAGTGGTAAAACCACTTTGCTAAATATGATTGCTGGTTTACTTACACCAACGCAAGGAAAAATCACTATTAATAATACAAATTTATTTGATCTTAATGATCAGCAAGTATCTGCCTTTCGTAATCAGCATATTGGTTATATTCCTCAAGGTAGCAGTTTACTACCTAATTTAACAGCAATTGATAATATTCGACTGCCTTTTTATTTAACCAAGCGAGAAAACCAAAATCCCTTAAATGAAGCTAAGAGGTTGCTTGAAAAAGCCAAAATAAGCCATTTGCAAGATGCATACCCAGCTAATATGTCGGGCGGTGAAATGCGCCGTATTGCGATATTGAGAGCACTGATTTGTAAACCACAAATGATTATTGCTGATGAACCAACAAGTGATCTTGATGAAGAAAGCGCTGCTGAAATTATGCAATTACTGACTGATATTCATCAGCAAGGCACTGCGTTATTAATTGTCACTCATGATCATGATGTTGCCCGTTATAGCCAAAAAGTTATGAAAATGTCAGCTGGACGATTTATTGACTAATGGGTTTAGTTATTAACTGAATTGTTATATTAAAAGTGGATTACAACCCATGTCGATCATAATTTTATTGAGTTTTAATAATGGCAACCCAACTAATGAATTAATATCATTACCTTCAAGTTTATCAAACAGGGTGATGCCCAGTTCATCACATTTAAAACTGCCAGCACATTGTAGTGGCTTCTCTTTGCTAATGTAAGCATCAATTTCTGAATCAGTTAAATGCCGAAAAGTCACCTTAAATGGTTCGCAAATAGTAGTTTGTTGTTGTGTTTTGGTATTAATTACTGCCATACCAGTATAAAAATAGAAAGCTTTACCGCTGCTTTGTCGAAGCTGTTTACGGGCATTATCAATTGTATGCGGTTTGCAAACAATATTACCGTTTAACACACCAACTTGATCAGAGCCAATAATTAAACTATCAGCAAACTGCGTCGCTAATGATTGGGCTTTAAGTTTTGCTAGTCGAACCACCAATTGCTTAGCTGACTCACCTGCTAGGGGTGTTTCGTCACAAATTGGCGGTACACACTCAAAAGGGATAGCTAATTTTTCGAGCACTTTTTTACGGGATATAGATGTTGATGCTAATATGATTCTCATTTTAATTATCTCTTAAAATCCAAGCAAAAGGGTGTTCATTAAACCCGATATGACCATAACGATCAACTATGTGTTCTAACTAGATTTTTATATTGGATTGATAAATAATATAGCTCATGTTGATCTCCATCATAAAATGAATAAAAAATAATTAAAGATTAAATTTAAAACGAGTATCATACTAGCTAGGTAAAACCTATTTTAGCTTCACTGAATATATAATTGAATCTTTAACAAAGTAAGGGGGAGTTATGTACAAAAAAATTCTAGTTCCTATTGATGTGCTTGAAGACCAATTAACCAAGAAAGTGATTCCACATGTAGAGTGCTTAGCCAAACTGTCCAATGCCCAAGTTATCTTTTTTCATACATTACCAGTTGCCTCAGCCATTGTGAATGTTTACTCATTTGGTTTTGACGAATTTAAGGATAAAGCTACAGTACAAACGGAAAAAGACTTGCATAAACTTATTGACTCGATTGATTTACCGCGTGAAAATGTATCCTTTTCTATTGCATTTGGTAATCCAAGGGATGAGATTCTCCGTTTAGCGGAAGAAATTCAACCCGATTTAATTATTCTAGGCTCACGTCGTCCTAATATCTCAACTCATCTTTTAGGATCTAATGCTTCTGGGGTGGTTCGTGGTGCTAAAACTTCGGTGTTAGTTGTTAGGTAGGATGATTAAGTTTTGTTGAAAAATTAAATAAAATTAGGTGAATATACCAATGAATTCTTTTTAAATATTTAGAATTACAGGTTTCGGGTGTTATAAACTTCAGTGATCATTTCTATACGATGACAACACCCGAATTAAACCAGTTATACCACAGCCTTTAAAAACAATCTAAGGAGATATGTTTACATACCCAAGAGTAGTTTAAGTCATCGCTCGGTTTTAACATACTAGTTGTGAATTATTTAGGACATTGTAAAATCATGCCAAATATCTATGTTTAGCATACTAACATCGTATTAGTGCCCAGTACCCTCTAACGGCTATTTTGATATTCGGGTGGATTAGCTGTTTTCCAGCTCCGTCTATTAATGTTTTACAATAAAACAGCAGTGAATCTGTTTGTTGCGTTTAAAATCCAGCGAAAGGGTTTTATTATTAATTTCTTGATAGGTGAGCCCCAGATTCTGCATACCACTACTATCCATTTTAAAACTACGCTTGTTGTTGGAGAAAATGATAGTATCATTAGGTCTTAACAGACGTTTTAAATCCGTCATCAATTTTAGATGATCACGCTGAACATCAAAGGTATTATTCATGCGTTTCGAGTTTGAAAATGTGGGCGGAAAGATAAAAATTAAATTGAATTGTTCATCAGCTTAAGATAAATAGAGCAAAACAATCCGCCTGAATTAATCGATGTTTTTACTCGTTAAATTATTTTTTTTAAATTGCGAATCATTTCTTTAAATAGATATAAGTGACGAGCAGAGTAAATTTAACGTATCAACAAAATATACAATCAATATTATTATAGAAAATAGTCAATCTTTTGTTTATTAATGATTCGAACCGTTAACTCTGTGATAGCGATGATGAGTGCCGAGCGTATCATTTGTTGATAGCGATTTTGGTAAATGGAAGATTTTAAAGTATCGACAATACCTGATTGTTTTACTTTTTCATGTTGCGATTCCCAGCTTGGTGGTAATACCATATCATGTAATAAGCTAATAGGACCTAAAATTTCATCATCTAAATAAGTGTATTGTTTGTCGTCTAGCTCTAGTTCGTCCAAAACAGCAATCAGTAGCTCTATATCTTCGTAATCCTCACGAGAAATAATACCCAACACATAAAGCAGTTTTAGGCACACTGAGGTATCATTGAGAGGTCCATTTTTACCCACCAATGAGGGAATAACAAATTTAATGGCGTGAGGCTCTTTTCGGAAGACTTTAAGAATCAATTTGATGACATTATCATTAATTAATTTAATGGCAACTTTTAGCAAGCTGTGAATATCAGCTTGCTGGTTGAGTTTTTCTAATATTATATCTTCTTGTAATATCGATTCTGGCATTGAGAATTAGACAAATTGATGATCTTGCATTGCAGTATAAATTTCTTCAACCTTCATAACAATAGAATTATTAACGTCAATATTAGAGATTTCACAAAAAGCTTGTTTAACGCCTTTTTCAGTAATGAGTTTTTTTAGTTTAACTGCTTGCTCATCATCATTATTACGATAGTTAAGCGCAGCAGCAACTCCAATTAGTAAGTTAGTATTTTTAACTTGATATTCAAAGGTGCCAAGTAATGGTTTTATTAAACGATCGTCTGCACCTAATTTACGAATTGGCTGACGACCAACACGTGCAGTATCATCCTGTAAATAAGGATTTTCAAAGCGGGATAATATTTTTTCAATATATACCATGTGTTTTTGCTCATCAAAATTGTAACGTTTGATAAGTACTAACCCGCTCTCTTCCATGGCTCCGCGTACAATTAAACGAATACGTTCATCTAGAATTGCATCACGTATTGTGCCAATACCATTATAAAATCCTAAATAAGCAGTTATTGCGTGACCAGTATTAAGTGTAAATAACTTACGTTCCACAAAAGCCATTAAATTATCAACGGGTTGCATGCCTTTAATAATTGGAATAATACCTACAAATTGTGTTTCATCAACAATCCATTCCGAGAAAGTCTCAACAGTCACTTCTAGTATATCGCCTGTTTTTGATGTTGCAGGTGGTACAATACGATCCACCGCAGAATCGACAAAACCGATATGGGTGTTTGTCCATTGCTGAATTTCTTCTGGTAGCGCTTTAAAGATTTCTTGTTTAAATTGGCTGGTACCTCGTACCATGTTTTCACAAGCAATAATATTAAGTGGCTTACTGTTACCTCGATTATGTCTTGCAATAATTCCTTGGGCTATCGTTGGAGCAATACGCGCTAAAATTTGTGGACCAACGGCAGTGGTGAGTAAATCAACGCTGGCAATATAATCGATCACTTCATTAGAGGTGCTATTAATTCCATCAACATTTTTAACTATCTCAGTGGTGGATTGCTCGCCAACAACATTTACCTGATATTCATGACGAGTGGCGATGGCATCAATAATTTCCTGATTGACATCAGCAAATGTAACTTGTACACCAGCATCGGATAGTAATTTGCCGATAAAACCTCGTCCAATGTTACCTGCGCCAAAGTGTAGTGCTTGCATAATAATAATCCTTAACTTTATAATTTAATTTGAAATATTTCACTCTATTTCCCGTGTAAAGCGGGAAATAGAAATAGGTTAACTTAGTATTGCTAAAACTTCTTCAATATTATTTGTCGTTGCTAATTTTGCAATAATAGTTTCATCATCTAATGCATTAGTCAGTTTTGCTATGACATCAAGATGTTCATTATTGTGAGCAGCAATACCAATCACAATTTTTGCTTTATCATCTTCTTCATCACCAAATTGAACCCCAGCAGGGTATTGGCAAAATACGATACCAGTTTTAATAACATCGTCTTTTGATTCAATAGTGCCATGTGGAACAGCTATTGATTCTCCTAAATAAGTTGATGTTAATTTTTCACGCTCTAGCATTGCTTCAATGTAAGTAGGTGTGACATAACCATTATCAACCAATTTTTGCCCTGCAAAACGAATTGCTTCTTCTTTATTTTTAGCGGTTAACCCTAAAAAGATATTTTGTTGTGATAATTTAAATAGAGGAATATTATCAGTCGATTGATTGCTTATAGGCACTGTTTCACTTGCTTCATTATTTGCTTGAGAGCTTAAAAGATCCGCCACGAGTTGGCTATATAATTGACTATCTAAAAAGTTAGTTAATGAAATATGATGTGCATTTGGTGCGTGTTGTTTTGCTCGATCGGTTAAGTCTTTATGTGTAATAACAATGTCAACATCATCAGGCAGATTATTAATTGCTACATTAGTGACAAAAATATCCAAATCTGCATCTTGAACTTTTTTGCGTAATACTCCTGCGCCCATAGCACTTGAGCCCATTCCTGCGTCACAAGCCACTATAATTTTTTTAACTTTAGTAAGATCAAGTGTACCATTTACAATTCCTTTTGATTCATTTTTCATTGCAGAAATATTCGATTTTGCCTCTTCAAGGCTTTTATCTGCTTCTTTGGTGGTTTTTAATAAAATAGCGGAAACGATAAAAGTAACCATTGTTGCTGCAATGACAGAAATAATTACGCCAAACATTGATGATTTTGGAGTGACCGCAAGAACGGCGATGATTGATCCTGGCGATGCTGGTGAACTTAATCCAGCACCAAATAGTGTTAAAGTAAATACTCCGGTCATTCCACCTAAAATCACTGCAATAATAAGGCGAGGGTTCATTAATACATATGGGAAATAAATTTCATGAATTCCCCCAAAAAAATGAATGATTGCTGCACCACTGGCTGAACTTTTTGCAGAACCTTTACCAAGCAACATATAAGCAAGTAATAAACCTAATCCAGGACCAGGATTTGCTTCGATTAAAAAGAAAATAGATTGAGAATGCTCTGCCGCTTGTTGAATACCTAATGGTGAGAATATACCGTGGTTAATTGCATTATTTAAGAAAAGAATCTTGGCAGGTTCAATAATAATTGAAGTTAAAGGTAGTAAGTTATGCTCAACTAAGAAATTAACAGCAAGAGTTAATTTACTTGATGCAACAACGACAGAAGGTCCAATTGCAAAAAAAGAAAGCAATGCAAGTAGCATGCCAATAATACCAGCTGAAAAATTATTGACTAACATTTCAAAGCCACTTTTGACTTTTCCGTCTATGGTTTTATCAAATTGTTTTATTACCCAGCCACCAAGTGGTCCGACTATCATAGCACCTAAGAACATCGGAATATCTGCACCAACAATGACCCCCATTGTCGTAATTGCACCGACAACGGCGCCTCGTTCACCGTGAACTAATTTACCACCAGTATAACCAATCAACAGTGGTAATAAGTAAGTGATCATCGGGCTAACTAACTTGGCAATAGTTTCGTTTGGGTACCAGCCCGTTGGAATAAAAATAGCGGTAATAAATCCCCAAGCAATAAATGCGCCGATATTTGGCATGACCATATTACTTAAAAATCGTCCAAAATTTTGAACTTTTAATTTGATGTTTGAACTTGTCATAATATAAAACTTTCCTTATTGATTGTATAATCATCATGCTGTTATTGTAGAAGGATTTAGTTATTCAATTCATTAAAAAAAATTGATAAGTGTGATGAGTATCACATTGTTAAAATGGGTCTATTTTTTGTTTTTGTGATTAAGATCACTCTTCTGGAAGGTGGTAAGAGAAAAATATACTAAAACGTATAGTTTCCTGAAACTTTTTTACAAGATTGAATTTTATTATTAGTGATTACTGCTTATATATTATTTAGCAAATCAAACCCAGCTGAAATGGTTTAATTTTGATTAAAAATGCTCAGTAAAGTTTTTAATTTTGTTGAATGTTTTATTTTGTCATAATTTTAATAAATTAACCGCCTTATGGCGGTTTGTGTTTATTGATGTTTTACAATAAAACAGCAGTGAATTTGTTTATTGCGCTTAAAATCAAGCGATAGCGTTTTATTGGTAATTTCTTGATAGGTTAACCCTAGGTTTTGCATACCGATACTATCCATTTTAAACCCACGCTTATTATTCGAAAAGATAATTGTTCCATTAGGGCGTAACAAGCGTTTTAAATCGGCCATCAATTTTAAGTGATCACGCTGAACATCAAAGGTATTGTTCATCCGTTTCGAGTTTGAAAATGTCGGCGGATCGATAAAAATTAAATCGAATTGCTCATCAGCTTGAGATAAATAGAGCAAACAATCCGCCTGAATTAATCGATGTTTTTTACCTGTTAAACCATTTTGTTTTAAATTACGATCTGCCCATTCCAAATAGGTGCGAGACATATCGACCGTGGTGGTTGATTTTGCTCCGCCAAGTCCAGCATAAACCGTTGCACTACCTGTATAGGCAAATAGGTTTAGAAAGTCTTTGCCTGCACTCATTTCACCAATCATTTTTCGTGCTAAGCGATGATCTAAAAACAGTCCTGTATCTAAATAATCGGTCACATTAACCCAAAATGCGGTTTTGCGCTGATTAATCGGGTATTCATGGACTAAAAAATAGTCCTGTTTTTGTCCTAGCTTTTGGTATTGCTGTTTGCCTTTTTGCTTTTCTCTTGTTTTTAATACTAACTGATCGGCGGTAAGCTCAAGCACTGACATGGTAGCATTTATAGTATCAAAAAGCCGTTGGCGAGTTTTTTGTGGATCGATGTTTTTTGGCGCTGCGTATTCTTGCATCACTATTTTATCTTTATAACGATCGATAGCGACATTGTATTCAGGCAAATCTGCATCATAAAGCCGATAGCATTCTAGTTGTTCTTGGGTTGCCCACTTTTCTAATTTTTGCTTATTTTTGCGTAATCGGTTAGCAAAATCCACAGCTGGAATAGTGGAATTTGTGATTGCTTCTTCAGTATTACGCTTAGCAATGACATAATTTTTTTGTATACAGTCGAGAGGGCCATTTTTTGCTTTGAATTGTCTTTCTGCTCTCATTTGTAAGCAATCTAACAATTGTGGCGCACCGCTAAATAATGATAAACGCCATCCACCAAAATTTTGTTTGATTTGTCGACCAAGTGCCGTATGCAAAGCAATAAGCGCAGGCTCACTTTCTAAGCGTTCTCCATAAGGTGGATTACTGATGATCATGCCTACTGTTTCAGTTGGCAATGGATTGGTCAGTTGAGTTACATCTTGCATCGAAAAAGTAATTAAATCCCCCACACCTGCTTGAAGAGCATTTTGTTTAGCTCGTTCAAGTACCGTCGCATTATTATCATAACCGATAAATGGTGTGTTTGTTTTGGATACGTTATGCTTTGCAGTGAAAAGCAATTCGTTCCACAGTGTCGGGTTAAAGCCTTTCCAAGCAAAAAATCCCCACTGTTTACGATGTAAACCGGGTGGGATTTGTGATGCGATCATTGCCGCTTCAATTAGTAATGTACCTGAACCACACATCGGATCGAGCAATGGCTCAGTTATTTTCCAACCAGAACGCATAATAATAGCTGCCGCTAGGCTTTCTTTTAGTGGGGCTTTCCCTGTTTGCTCTCGATAACCACGCTCATGTAAACTATTACCACTTAGATCTAAAGATAGTGTGACACGGTTTTTATTTAAATAAGCATGAAGTCGAATATCGGGATCTTGTTTTGCTACATTAGGACGTTCATTAGTATGACGCAAAAAGTGATCAACAATAGCATCTTTGATCTTTAGCGCACCATATTGACTATTACGGATAAATTCGTTTACGCCAACAAAATTAATCACGAAAGAGTTATCAACAGCAAAAATATCTGGCCATTTAATATTAAACACACAAGAGTACAGATCCAAATCGCTATAGATGTCGAACTCGGCAATAGGTAGTAAAATGCGAGATGCCAAACGCGACCATAATAATGATTGATATAGCGTTTTGTCATCGGCATCAAAATAAACACCACCTTGTGCAATTTTACAATTAATTGCACCAATTTGTTCTAACTCTTTTTTTAATAACTCTTCAAGCCCGCGAGATGTACTGGCAAATAGCGTTTTCATGCATAATCCACTTAACAATAAAATTGCTGGCATTATACCGACTAATTGTAATAGTGGGAAATAAAGGCTGATATTAGTTAGATGAATATTGGGTTAGTTTATTAATAATCAGAAAAGTTTGGCGGTAATGAAAATTAATGTTAGTTTAGTAGAAGAATTAAAATGTAATCTAATAAAGCATCAAGATATTTATAATATGACGCCTATTGAATTTAAACACGATAACAGGCAGTGTAATTTTCTACGTGAGTTTTGTGCTAAAAATTTGGTATTTACAGTAGCTTTTGAGATATCCACATAATTTATAAAATTGCCTGTTTCAGTTGCGTTTGTTATTTCTTTTCAAAATCTATAATATGAATTATCAAATTTTTGCAAAGCATCAATTAGAATTCTTTAACCCTGCCATTGGTTTTCCTTTATGAGAATAACTTCATTTATATTTTTCATAAAAATCGTTATATATCTCAACTATATCTTTATTCTCACTCTTTTTACATTTGTTAATAAAAGAGTTTTTTAACTCTTTGTAATTCAATTCTAATAGCAATTCTGCAATTCTTCTATATATGAAATCATCAGAAGAATCGAGATATTTTAAAACCATTTTTGGTAGTGTTTTCTTTACAATATTATTATGTCTATATTTGAATAATATATCTCTAGCTATTGGAATATGATCTATATTGCCGCCTATTGATATTTCTATGACAATAGGAATTAAATTATCTAGCTCTTTGTCGTCAAAATCTTCATCTCTTACAAACCTTAGTGCTGTTCCTTGTTCTGACAGAATTTTAAGAGCAAATAATAATTGATCAAAATACAGATTTGATTTTTTGAAGTAGTATTTAGCAGAAAATAATTTTTTTTCAGACTCTTTTAAGCGGAGCCATTCTATAGAATATTTGTCTTTATCTTTCATTTTTTATTGCTACACAGCATGGAACAAAATAACTTTTCAAAATCATTCGTAGATTTTTATATTGTCTGAAAAATTTGTTGCCATCCAACATAATTTTTTGCTTGAGTCAGGTAAAGTATGCAGAAATGGATAGCAGAATTAGTTTATAGTATCCAATTTTCAAATATTACAGTTCTATCGAGAATAACATAACATTATCCGAAGTTGTAAAAAATGATACATAGCTGTTTATTTCGCATGTGCCAGATGTTTCTATAAAAATAATATCTCTTCCTAGTGACAAAACTAAAATACCTGTATCTTCACAAGATATCACTTTAGCCTTGAAAAACATGTTGTTATTAATTAAATAAAAGCCATACCCAGGTATTTTTTCAAGAGTTATATTCTTACCCCACTCAAAAAAATCATCGATTTCTAATTCAATATTATAATATGTGTTTGATAATGATTTACTATTGTCCCAAATCGCAACACCACATCCTAAATCAGATTTGAACTCTACTAAATTCTCGTCTATTTTACTTACTAAAGTAATTTTCATTTTTTTATGGTATTTAATAACTCTATTATTAGTATTCATGACATTATCAACAAGATCGGAATTACATGTTTATTCATGATAATGGTGTTTTGTTTGCTTGCTTGCTATTTATTTCATGATTGCTATAACAAATACATTATTTTGCATCATGAGACGTGATTCTATCATAATTTGGTAAGCTCTTTCTAGGATGCTTGCTTATTTGAATAAAAACTTAATTTAAATGCAAATTGATATCATAAGGTGTAATAGTCTTTATTTGTAGGATTTACTAGCGTTGTTTACAGTAATTTGAGAAGCTACTGTAAGGAATATACATAAGAAAACAAAACTAACGCCTTGTTAAGCTATTTGCCTGAGGTAGAATTTAACAAATAGCTACCCCTTAATTTTGTTGTTTGAACAGGTGTGGTCATTCCACACTACATAGACCGCCATTTAGTGTGTAATACATTAAAACAAGCCTTATTTCGGCGTCAATTTCCTAAAAATGTACTCATTCATAGTGACCAAGGAAGCCAATATTGCAGTGCTGATTTCAAGCAATTATTGTTACAATATGGGCTAAGGCAAAGCATGAGTCGAAGAGGAAAGTGCTTTGATAATGCGGTTGTTGAAAGTTTTTTTCATACACTCAAAACACACATTATTCATGACTATTACTACAAAACGAGGAAACTGGCTAATAAAGCACTATTTGAATATATTGAAATCTATTATAATCGGATACGCCGTCATTCAGCCAATGGCTGGGTATCACCTGAATAATATGAACAACAATATTACCAAAACGAAAAATGATAGAGGCGGGCACTGTTTAATATTTTGGCGAGGATCACCGTATTTTAGGAAATATAATTTTCTCATTTATCGCCGCCACATTTCCCTGGAATTCTGATTTCTTTAGCTTTGACTTCAACTGAAGACTTAAATATCATAGCAATTACAGGTCTATCCATCTTTCTGATTCCAATATAAATATATAATTTATAAGATTCATTTTAATTTACTTAACTTCAAAAGTATTTCCTTATAATCATTTTTGTAAAAATCATTTTTAGCTTTATTATACATTTTTTCAAAAGAAGCTATAAATTTATCTAAGTAATTGTCTGGAATGCATTCATTACGATTTAAAATCTTTTTTATTTCAATGTAAAAATTTCTTTCTGATTTCGCTTTTGGACTGATATTTAAAATTGATAAGATATAATCCCATTTTTTATCCTCCATATAAAACTGTGGGAAATTAGTAATAAATAAAGAAACATAGTAATCTATTTTCTTAACATTTTTCAATTCATTAAAAAATTTAAAAAAATTATCTAAAGGGGGGAGATTATATCCTTTTATCATATTTCCTATGCAAGATACTATATTTATAGTAGCTTCTTTGGTTAAATTTTCATTTTTATACAAGTATATTAATTTTTCAGCCAATGCAACATCGGAAAAAAACTCTTTATAGTACAAAGATCTTTCTTTTCTACTAAATTTTTCTAAATCAGATATTAGCTCTGATAGTTCTATAAGATCATTTTGTCTATCCCAACTTTTAATTTTATAAGTAAGAATATTCAAAATATCGATATTTTTTTTTAATCGTGTCATCTAGCATGTTCCTTTACTGATAAATTTACCTTACTCATTAAAAAAGTTGTATGAATTAGTGTAGTCGATCCACATGATATAGCCATTGATTATATGGAGCTCGGTAGCCCTTACCAAAATGGCTATATTGAACGATTTAATCGTACCTATCGTACTGAAGTACTCGATTTATATCTTTTTAACAACTTAGCGCAAGCAAGGCAAATAACCGAAGTATAACACCGAAAGACCGCATGATGCATTAAATAACATGACACTGTTCAAATATAAAACATTAAAACAGGCAGCTTCATTTTCTACGTCAGTTGTGTACTAAGTTTGAGGTAGTTACAATGAAAGTATAAATAATGCCAGTAATTCTTATATATTGGTTTATCTTTTGTATTTGCTTTAGTTGCCTTTGGTCACTTTATGATAGAATAATGTTTTATTACTTAATATCTAAATAAAAACCACCAATAACTATGTCATTAATTAATCTTACCAATGCTTATCTTTCATTTAGTGATGCGCCGTTGCTTGATCATATCGATATGTCTATTGAGCCAAATGAGCGTGTTTGTCTTGTTGGCCGTAACGGTGCTGGAAAATCGACTTTACTTAAAGTTTTAAATAAAGAAGTGCCATTAGACGAAGGGCAAATTATTTATGAAAATAATGTGATTGTTTCACGATTGCAACAAGATCCTCCTCGTGATGTGCAAGGTAGTGTGTTTGATTTTGTGGCAGAAGGATTACACGAACAAGCACAGTTATTACGAGATTACTATGATTTAGCTCATCGTGTTGAGCACGATCCTTGCGAAAGTAATTTAGATAAATTAGCTAAAATGCAAGAACAGTTAGATCATCAAAATGGTTGGCAATTAGATAGCCGTATTCGTAATGTTATTTCTTCATTATCGCTTGATGGTGATGCGTTGTTGTCTTCGTTATCGGGTGGGTGGTTGCGTAAAGCCGCATTAGCCAAAGCGTTGGTTTGTCAACCAACAGTTTTATTGCTTGATGAACCAACCAATCATTTGGATATTCAAACCATTAAATGGTTGGAAGATTTTTTGAAAAGTTTTAATGGCAGTATTGTGTTCATTTCCCATGATCGTTCGTTTATTCGTCAAATGGCAACGCGTATTATTGATTTGGATCGAGGTAAAATTGCGTCTTGGAGTGGAAATTATGATAACTATTTGCTTGGTAAAGAAGAAGCATTGCGTGTTGAAGAGTTACAAAATGCTGAATTTGATAAAAAATTAGCTCAAGAAGAAGTCTGGATCCGACAAGGTATTAAAGCTCGTCGTACTCGTAATGAAGGGCGAGTGCGAGCATTAAAAGCAATGCGCCAAGAATATAGCAAGCGACGCCAAGTTATGGGTAGTGCTAAAATGCAAATCGAGGAAGCATTACGTTCAGGAAAAATTGTTTTTGAGCTTGAAAATGTGACATATCAGATTGAGGATAAGTTACTAGTTAATGATTTTTCTGTGCAAGTATTACGTGGTGATAAGATCGCTCTGATTGGTCCTAATGGTATTGGTAAAACAACTTTATTAAAACTGTTGTTGGGTAATTTGACACCAACATTAGGTAGTGTGCATTGTGGCACTAAGCTTGAAGTGGCTTATTTTGACCAGTATCGGTTAGAGCTCGATCCTGAAAAAACAGTGATGGACAATTTAGCCGAAGGTAAACAAGAGGTAATGGTAAATGGTCGTTCACGCCATGTACTTGGTTATTTACAGGACTTTTTATTTCCGCCTAAACGTGCCAGAACACCTGTACGAGCACTGTCTGGTGGGGAGCGTAATCGTTTATTGCTGGCTAAACTATTTTTAAAACCTAGCAATTTATTAATACTTGATGAACCAACCAATGATCTTGATATTGAAACATTAGAATTGCTAGAAGAGTTAGTGAATGATTATCAAGGAACTGTCTTGTTGGTTAGTCATGATCGGCAATTTGTTGATAATGTGGTCACTCAATGTTGGTTTTTTGAAGAAAAAGGCCATATTGGTGTTTATGCTGGTGGTTATGCCGATGCTCTGCAACAACAGCAGCAAGCACAACCAGTTAAAGTAACGACAGTTAATAAACTTGAGCAACCTAAAAAAGAATTATCTGCTACTAATAATCAAAGTAGTGAGCGAACCGCTAAAAAGAAAGTTAAACTGAGTTATAATGAACAACGAGAATTGGCACAATTACCAAGCAAAATAGAACAATTAGAATTAGAGATTACTGATTTACAAGCACAAATTGGTCAAAGTGACTTTTTTAATCAAACTCATGAAATTACTAGTCCAATTTTACAATCTTTGGCAGATAAAGAGGCTGAATTAGAAGCTGTTTTTGAAAGATGGGAACAGTTAGAGTCTTTAAGTAAATCATAAGGTAAATGTTAGTATTTTTCAGCATTATTTATTTGTGTTATAAAATAAATAATGCTGTTTCCTTACCCTAAGGTTTTTATATAATATTTTTTACATAACCCTTTTTTAAATAACCGTTTTATTATTCCATAATTTTCTAGATAAAAAGTAGAATAATAATAGTGCGATGATGACAAAACACGCACCAACATAACCAATGTAATCAATTGAAAGTAAAATTAATACCTTACTGCCTATAAAAGCACCGCCTCCTATTCCAATATTGAAAATACCAGAATAGACTGAAGTGGCTATATCTGTGGCATCGGGTGCGGCATCAATTACTTTGCTTTGCATAACCATTCCAATAATTGTAATGGAAAGTCCCCAAATTAAACATTGAATGATTGCAGTATAAAGCGTGAATGAACATACATAAAGCGATAATAAGCAAGTAATCAGTAGTAGCATAGGGATGATGAAAATTGCGGTTGGATTTTTTTCAGCATATTTTGCAAAAATAACGCTACCAATCATTCCAGAAAAACCTACAACTAATAATAAAAGGACGATAACATTTTGGTTAAATCCACCAATATTTTTCATGAATGGCGTAATATAGGTATAGGCAGTAAAGTGACCTGCAATAATAATGGCAATTAATAAATAAATGTTTAGCAGTATTGGGCGTTTTAATACCATTGGAATATCTTTGATAGAGATAATATCCATGCTTGGTACAGTAGGCAATAAGCGGAGTAGTAATATCATCACGCAAAAAGCGATACCAGCAATACATAAAAAAGTCACGCGCCAGCCAACGAGTTGTCCTATGATGGTGCCAATTGGAATACCTAGAATGGTTGCCATCGATACGCCAATAACAATAAAGCCCATTGCTTTAGCTTTTTTACCATTGGGCGCTAACCGAACTGCAAGTGGTGTTGTAATTGCCCAAAATACCGCATGTGCACAAGCAATACCAATTCTTGCTATCATTAAGCTGTAAAAATTCCATGCGACTCCAGCTAAAATATGACTACCTATAAATAGACAAAATAAAAGGATAAGTAGCTTCCTTCGTTCCATTTTTGATGTTAATACTGTGAGTGGCAATGATAATAACGAAACAGCCCACGCATAAATAGTGAGTAATAATCCAGCATGAGCTACGTCCATTGAAAAGCTTTCAGCAATATTGGGTAATAGCCCGACAGGTACAAATTCCGTTGTATTAAAAATAAATGCCGCAAATGCAAGACAAAGAATTGATGACCAAACCCGAGATCGGTTAATACTATTATTCATGATTAAGATTTTGGAGGGAATATTAGATTACTTTTGATTATAACTGAATATGTTTGTCTATTAAATAGTTGCTAAGAATAAATCTTAAACTTAATCGCCACCAATATTAGTATTTGAGGGCGATGTTTCATTATAGCGATTTATTCTAGTGCTTTAGCTGCAGCTAGGACTTTGTCATAATCAGGTTCAGAAGAGGTTTCTTTAACATATTCCACATAAACAATTTTGTCGTTTTTATCAATGACAAATACAGCTCGAGAAAGTAATCGCAACTCTTCAATAACAACTCCATATTTTAAACCAAAGTTGAGTTCTTTATGATCTGAGGTGACTTTAACGGCATCAATACCTTCAGCAGCACAGTAGCGATTTAAGGCAAAAGGTAGATCGACGCTAATTGAAAATATCACTGTGTCTTTTAATTTTGCCGCTTCGACGTTAAAGCGATGCACTTGAGCACTACATACTGAGGTATCAATGGATGGAACCGAATTAATAATTCTGATTTTACCTTTAAAATCGGACAATTTAATGGGCTTCATTTTTAAATCTTGCACGATAAAATTGGGCGCTGTGTCGCCAACTTTAATTTGTGTGCCTAACAAAGTAATAGGTGCTCCGCGCATGGTGATTTCATTAACTCTTTTTTGCATAACAGTTTCCTTAGCGTTGTGACTAATAACGTTGTTTCTATAGAGTGAACTTATTGAAGTTTTACAGCTTTATTTAATATAAATTTAGCATTATTCAGCTGTCATATTCATATTATGCTAGATTTGATGATTTATCCAATGAATAAAATTTTTGATTACTCAATTTAGTGAGCAATGATAAGCCAAAAAATTTCAATAAAAATAAATGTGATAGTTATCACATATAAAAAAATGGGTTTGTTTATTTGTAGGAATAAAAGCTTCAATCGGGCTTTCTTTAGTACGTTATAAATGACCTAGAGGCTGACCATAAAGCGTTTAGCCAAATTGGTGACCGTTATTTTTTTTATGATATAAGCGCCATATCTCTTGTCTGTGATAAGGCGTTAATTTTGTTTTTTATGTATATTCATTACAGTCGTTTCTCAAATTACTGTAAACAACACGAGGAATTTCTACAATTTGTTTGGAAAGTAATGCGACAGTTGTTAATGGTTGAAAGCTAACTTCACTAAATTCATTATTATTTCCATTTTTTCTTTTTCTTTTTTAAATACTCTTTTGGGCTTTCTAACCAGGATATTGGAAAAGGATAAATAATTATAAATATACATGCTGATAATAAAAGAGGACGATAATCTGGATTAGAAGGAACGATACGTTCAAGTTCACCTGCAATTATAATTTGAACAACTGAAGCAACATAATTAAAAAACAACATGATGCGCCTTTGCCATTTCAACTTTTTATTATATTGATAATCACTTATTGTATATTTTCTAAAACGATAAGAAATCATAATAGGCAAAATTGAGAAAAAGTAATACGCAATGTAAATCAATATAATCATCTGTGTTATTCCTGTTATTCAATAGAACCTTCTTCAATATGGCCATCAAAATATTGCCGATATGTAGTACCATCCAAGCGCGTACACAACGAGTAATTAGGTTGGTCATCTACATCAGATTCACTACCTGTAATACGTATTACTATTGTACAACTATCTACAATTTTCTCTATATTATCAATCTTTTCTGGTTTTGAAATATATAAATTTGTCTCACTACTTTCATTATCTTTAACTAATATATTTTCAGCCTCTTGATAAATTTCATATAATGATATAGCATCACTCAATAGTTCATAACTTAACAACCATTTATTCATCTGTTTATATGCTTGTATCAAATCCTTTCTACCATAATAAAATAATTTGAATTTAGCTGGATTAGCACGATTGTATTGATTAATTGCAAAACTTTTATCAATTTTAGGAACTAATTTAAGTTTACCATGTACGGATATACCGATATCAACTAAATCATAAGCCAAAGAACCTGCCTCTTTAGACATTCCCAATCTTTCAGCCGCATTTTGATACACTGATTTTAAAAAGCCATCTTCATCAGTTATCCCTTCTTGAATACTATTAACTCCATGCGCTGCTACATATGAGCCAAGTATACAACCCACACCAGTTGTGCACATTGCAACCCCCATCCTTATCAAGCCAAAACCACCTAAAACACTTAGTCCCCGACCTACCCAGTGCAGGCTTTGATCCAATAAACTCTTTTCTTCAGATTTTATCGCTTCTGAGCCTTGTTCATAACTCATCGCTCCGCTTTCCACTTGATTTACAATGCGCGTGGCGAAATCATCAACATTGTTAATGAAATCTTGTTTTATATCATCATGGTAAAGGTGTTTTTCACAAACTTCATGCGCACAATCAAGTAAATTTTGAGCGTCAAGACGAATCTTTGTTTTATCTTCATTTGATGCTACTAATGAATTAATTTGTGTGTGAATATCATTTTGCGCGATTGTTGAAAATGTATTATTAATAGGATTTGACTTATTTGTATAATAGGGGGTTGTCACATCAACAAATATCAGACTTTTGGTTGCAATAATTCGATTAACACCTATAGGCCGACAACCACAAGCAATAATACACCCATCATAAGCAGCTGGTTTGCCATCAATGATTAATTTATCAGTTGCCTCAATAATTTTTCCAGAACTTTTACACTTAGGACATGAAGCATAATCCCCTAAACAGGCTATAGCATCGAGATGGTTAAAAGCTAGAACTGACGACGAAATAACTTTACCACCGGTTGTAGTATCATCACCCATTACAGCAATTTTTTTACTCATTACAATCTTTCCATTTAACAAACTTTAAACAATTAATACTATATCAAATAAATTAAAAAACCAACGGAAAAACTGTAGCCATGCGATTTTTATAGCAGTAAATTTATTTTAACTTACCGAAAAATAACACAATAACTTATTTACAATACCTAATCAGCTTTGGACCGTTGGATAACGCAAGCAAGCCAAAGCGGCTCATTTAAAACAAAAGATAATCGCAGTCCACAAGAACAAGA
>NZ_JBIDFF010000018.1:0-53724 GCF_046635645.1 Gilliamella sp. BG2 | reverse complement strand
TTGGAATATTTATTAAATATCATTTTGATTATTGAAAATTAATTAATGCAGTAACAAATATTAATTAGTATAAAAAATATTCAAAAAAAGAAGGTATTTGTCACTTTGTAATTATTTTCTATTTATTTCTTGCTGTATGTATGAAACAATTCGGCTATACAAGGGAAATTTTTTTGAGGTAGTCAGTGATCGATAATGAAGAATGGGAACCTATATTTCAAATAGAGTTAATGGATATCATTAACAGTCTAAATATCAAAAAATTGCATGTTGGCTCATCTGATTCACTTATTTATGAAATAATGGGAGAACCAGAATTACCTGTAGCAAGACTGAATAGAAAATCAAAAATATTTAGTCATCTATATGGCAATGTCAATATTCTCTCTGAAAATAACATGGTAATAAGTATAAATATTGATATGCATTGTTTTAGAAAAAAAATGGTAGTTCTTGGTAGAATAAATAGCTGGAAACTTGATACTTGGTTAGAGTTATCAAAAATAAAAGATTGGCGTGTAAATAAATTTTGTGATGTGGTTCGACTTGAAGGAAAAGGAATAGTTATTTGTTTATTACCGAATGGAGAAGTAGGGATGATTTCTCTTTGTTGAATGGTTTTTAATCACTGATGTTGAGTAGTAATTTGCGAAAATACTGTAATGAATATTGGAGTTTGTCGAGGTAAATGTGTACATAGAGATCATGTGAAAATTATCGCTTGCTGAGTGGAGTAACTTTGACGGGAGACCAAATTGACTGTTTCCATTGTATGAAGTTATTAGTTAGAATTTCTTTTATGTAATTTTCAAATTTAGAATTAAAGTATTTATCAGATATTATTGTTATTTCAAGAGTATAATGTTCATCACATAATAATTGACTAAGCCTATCAATTTTGTCGATAACGGCAATACTAAAATTATCCAATTCCGCTCTGGCAATATAACGGCCTTTTTCATCTTTACAGGATAATTTACATTTAAATGCTAGTTCTATCTTAGTCAGCATTTCTTCAAATGAATTATTACTATCAATAAGTACAAAAGTTAACCATCTTTCATTTATTTTCATAACTCTATTATCCTAGAAAAATTTAATGCTAAAATATTAAAAAATAAATATTATTTACATAAAATGTAGAAATTGTTTACGTGTTATCCGCAGTAATTTGTAATGAATATGCATAAAAAAACAAAATTAGCGTCTTATTATAAACAATAGATATGACGTTTATATCATAAAGAAAAAATAACTGCCACTGATTTGATTAAACGCTTTATGGTCAGTTATCCGACTATTTATAACTAGCCTAAGAAAGCCTGATTGAAGCTTTTTATTCCTTTAATCTGTAAGAATGAATGTTCTTAAACCATTATTTATAGCTAGTCAAAGTTGAAAAATCCATCAAAACTAAATTAAGTCAGCAAGCTAAATGCTATAACAAAACCTATTAGGGGATAAACTTATAGGTTATTCTTTACAAGAATAAAACCGATTTGTGTTCCTTTTCCTTGTTCGGTAACAAATGCGCCAACTGCGCAAATCAGTTGTTCGTTGTAGTAAATTAGAGGGATTCGAGTTCGCATCCATGGTGGAATATTATGCTCTTGCCATAGTTTTTTTATTGATCGTGAACCATGGCGATTAACAATTTGAAATTTTCCTTGAGCATGGAATCTAACGGTGATTTTTTCATCTGCTTGTGGTAAGCGGCAACATAAATCAGTTTGATAATTAACTTGTAATTCGCCAACATTATCTGGAAGTGTTAATGGCAACGCTAAATCCCAGTTTAGGATTTGCTGTTCAATATCTTGATATAATGCTAACAAATAAAGTTGATTTTGATAACGGCGAACTTGTTGGTTATTAAAGATAAATTTCGGATTAGCATCTTCTTTTGCTAATGCAACGGTTTGCCAAATTAATGTTATTTGTTGGCGTGTTGGCATATTAATATGATTGTGTTTAAACCACATGCGTAAAATTGCATTTCGTTTATACTCGGAATAGTCCATTAATGGTGCAATAGCCAGTTGATTTTGTTCGGTGATAACTTGCTTAAATTCTACCAATAATAACTCATTAATTAACGTTTCTTGTTGTTGACATAATTCCGCACTGCGTGCAACCATTTGCGAAAAATGTGGCCAGCGTTGATTAAGAATTGGTAAGACTTTTAAGCGTAAAAAATTACGGTCATAGTGATCATCTTGGTTGCTTTCATCTTCTATCCAATTGAGTTGATGTTTATTCGCATAGGTTTCAATTTGTGATCGTGATATTGTTAATAAAGGTCGAAGATGTTGTTGATTTTCCCTTGGCATTGCGGACAATCCCGCAGGTCCACTACCACGTTTCAATGCCAAGAAGAAAGTTTCACATTGATCATCAAGATGTTGAGCTGTACATAACGTTTCATCATCTTTTAGATGGTGATATATAGCTTGGTAACGTGCATTTCTAGCTTGCTCTTCAATATTACCCGCTATGGGATCAAGTCTGACTTTTTCAATAATTATTGGAACTTGCCATGTTTGGCATTGTTGACTGCAATGCGTTGCCCAGTTGTCAGCATTGCTACTCAAACCATGATGAATATAGATCGCTCTTAGTTCTAAATTTGGTAACAATTGTTTTTTAAGCTTAACAAGCACATGCATTAATACCGTTGAGTCAACACCACCACTATATGCAACCAGTAGCGCTTTGTGGTGTTTTATATTATGAAAAACTGTTTGTTTTATTATTTCGTCACACGTGATTTGGTTTTGATTATTCATCTTCTACTTAATTATGCTAAACTAAACATTCATAATGCATTGGTTTTATATAGATTCATTTTTTATAGCTTGATTCTGTCTAAACCAGTAGCAAGATCGGCAATTAAATCATCGGGATCTTCAAGCCCTATATGAAGACGAATTAAAGTTCCTTTAAAATCAATACCAGATACAGGTCTAATTTTTGCTAGTTCTTCGGGTTGATTAGCTAAAATTAATGATTCAAAACCACCCCATGAATAAGCCATTGAGAAATAAGTTAAGTTGTCAATAAAATCAGATAATTGCTCGTCAGTTAATCGATCTTTGAGTACAAAAGAAAATAATCCACTTGCACCTGAAAAATCACGTTTAAAAAATTCATGCCCCTTACAACTTTCTAATGCTGGGTGATTGACGGTAGCAACTTTAGGATGGTGAGCTAACCATTTTGCTACTTTTATGCCATTTTCGTGGTGTTGCTTTAATCGTATTGCTAATGTTCGCAATCCTCGTGCGGCTATATAAGCGGTATCAGCATCGCACATTTGTCCCATTAAGTAAGAACGTTCGCGTAATTTTTCCCAACAACGCTGGTTAGCAACAGCGGTGCCTATCATGGCATCAGAATGACCGATTAGGTATTTAGTACCGGCTTGTATTGAGATATCAATATCATGATCTAATGCTTTAAATAATACGCCGGCGCTCCATGTATTATCGATCATAATAATAATTTCTGGATTGGCGCTGCGAATTGCTTTAACCATTGAAGGAATATCATGAATTTCCATCGTAATGGAACTTGGTGATTCTAAAAATACGACTTTGGTATTGGGTTTAATTTGATTTGTAATATTGTGACCCACTAATGGCGTAAAGTAATCTGTTTCAACACCAAAATTTTTTAAAATTTGCTGACAAAATTCTTGAGTAGGTTCGTAAGCGGCTTCAGACACTAATATATGATCGCCAGCTTGAACAAAAGCTAAAATAGCATTAGCGACGGCAGCTGCGCCACAAGGGTATAGATAGCAACCAGCTCCACCTTCGATTTCAACCATCGCATCTTGTAGCGCAAAATGAGTTAATGTACCACGGCGTCCATAAAATAATGCACCATTAGCACGGTTTTTGGTTGCTTCTTTTTTTGTTTCAATTGAATCAAAAACCAATGATGATGCACGTTGAATAACCGAATTAACAGCGCCTTGTGTATAACGCTTTTTACGTCCTGCATGAACTAATTTTGTTGGTAATGACATAATGATACACCCTTGCTACTATTTATTAAGGTTGATATTTTTATTAATTTTGATAACAGTTAGCATAGCATGCTGTTAGAATAGTAAAAAATAAATTTTATTAATATTTTCTTGCCAATTATGCTAATTGTTCAACTTGCTTGTCTTAAGGATGCTGACATTGATTTTTCACTGTTGCCTCAAACGCTTCTTGATGAAGCGAATAATTTAAGTGGCCAACGTAAAAAACAGTTTTTAGTTTGCCGATCAATTTTGGCTCATTTGCTTAAACAATACTGTGATATTTCGATGTTACCTGTTATTAAGGTTGGAGATAATGGTCGTCCCTCTTTTTTAGAGCCACACTTACCAGATTTTAATATTAGTCATAGCCAAGATTGGGTAGCAGTTGCGATTTCGTTAGTAGGTAAGGTTGGTTTAGATATCGAAGTAGTACGTCCACGAAAAAATTATTTGAAAGTAGCTAAAAATTTTTTTGCTGATGACGAATATCAATGGATGACTAAACAAGATGATACATTAAGAGCCTTTTGGCAACTATGGACATTAAAAGAGTCTGCATTAAAGCTTTATGCTAAAGGTGTTTGGCAAATAAAATCGGTTAACGTCGACTTAAAACAGCAGATGATTATGGCACCTTTTGCACAAGAATTTTATTATCAATATCGTCAAGTGGATAATGTTCATCTGTCGGTGAACAGCAATCAACCGATCTCTAAATTAATTTTGTTGTCTTAATACAATGTTTTTCCATTATTTATTATGGTGCGATAATGGCTTGTTATTTATTAAACCAGATAGATATCTTGAATTCTTTTTCTATTAGTTTCGTTTAATTGATATTCCTGTGATAACCAATTGTCAATTGTACCGTGACGCGTTTTAATTGCATTCAGTGCCGCAGTTAGATACTCTTTTTTGGCGGCAAAAATTAATTTGCGTTTTTCAAACTCATCAGGCGTCATTTTATGTTGATATTGGCTTAATATATTTTCACGATAATCTGACAATAGCTGTTCTGTTAGTAAATAATCTTGCATGACAGTTTCTTCACTAACACCCAAAGCAAACAATGTTAATGCAACGCCAACACCTGTACGATCTTTACCAACAGCACAATGTTGTACCAATGGTCTACCTTGTGAGTTTAGTAGGATTGAGGAAAGTTTTTGATATGCTGTGTTATTAAATGGTAGTAGCTGGTAAAGCTTAATCATAAAATCAAATGGAGCATTTTTTTTAAGTGTTTGGTGAGCATTGCCTAGATCACTTGTTAAACTTGCGGTGATCGTATTACTTAACGGATTAGCTGGTACATTAATATAATGAGTATTTTGCCATAATTTATCTGGATTTCGCTTAATTTCATCAGGATCGCGATAGTCTAAAACGTAGTGCAGATTTAGCTGATTAGCTAAAAAAGATTGCTCTTGTTGTGTAATAAGCGAGAATGCGCCTGAGCGGTATAGTAGACCCGATCGAATTTGACGTCCATCAATTGTTTTGATTCCACCTAAATCACGAAAATTAATCCCATTTTTTATCGGTACAACTGATGCCATAACCCATCCTTATTTATTTTTAACTTTACTTGCTATATTAACATGTTTCTGATTAGAATTAATTCATTGTTATGTTGTTTATCAATTTTTTGAGGTTTTTACTATGTCGATGTTATCTGTTTTACTAACTGATAAACCTGCACCAAAACAGTGGGGAAAAGATGCATTGCTGAGTTTTTCTAACGAGGCGATTACTATTCATTATAAACCGGAACATCGCTTAGGGGCGATTCAACGTGCAGGTCGAAAGTTAGATAACCAAGGAATAAATTCGGTTAAACTAAGCGGTGAAAATTGGGATATCGAAGCTTGTTGGCATTTTTGGTTAGGCTATCGTAATGCCAAAAAAAGTACAAAAGTAACTTGGTCAGAACTCAACACCAAAGACAAACAAGAATTGAAACATCGTATAGAAATTATTGATTGGTGTCGGGATATTATTAATGAACAAGCTGAAACATTAAGTCCTGTTGAGTTAGCCACACGAGCAGCTAAGTTAATTAGCACTTACTCATCTGCTGTGACTTACAACATCATTTCAGGTGAAGCTTTAAGAGAGCAAGATTATATGGGCATTTATACGGTTGGAAAAGGTTCGGATCGGCCAGCGGCTTTGCTTGAACTAGATTATAACCCAACCCAAAATCCTAATTCACCGATAACAGCCTGTTTAGTTGGTAAAGGTATTACCTTTGATTCAGGAGGATATAGTTTAAAACCAAGTAATTTTATGGAGTCAATGCGCTCAGATATGGGTGGGGCTGCGTTAGTAACAAGTGCATTAGCATTAGCCATTGCGCGCGGTTTAAATCAACGTATTAAACTTTATCTATGTTGCGCGGATAATTTAGTCAGTGGCAATGCGTTTAAATTAGGCGATATTATTCGTTACCGTAACGGTAAAACGGTTGAAGTTGATAACACTGATGCAGAAGGGCGACTAGTTTTGGCTGATGGTTTAATTTGTGCTGATAATGACCAGCCTCATTATATTATTGATTGTGCAACACTGACTGGAGCGGCTAAGATTGCGGTGGGGAATGATTATCAGTCATTACTTTCGTTTGATGATAAATTTGCTAGCCAATTGTTAGCTAGTAGCGATATTGAGCATGAAGCTTTTTGGCGATTACCATTAGCCGACTTTCATCGTTCGCAATTCCCATCATCATTTGCTGATATAGCAAATTCAGGTATACCTAATACTGCTGGGGCAAGTACTGCTGCGGCTTTCTTATCGCATTTTATTAAAAATTATCAAAAAAATTGGCTACATATTGATTGTTCTGCAACATTCCGTAAAAGCGCCACAGCTCTATGGGCAACAGGGGCAACAGGTATTGGTGTGAGGACAATTGCTAATTTACTTAGTCAGCTTAAATAAACAAAAAACCACTTTTAAAAAGTGGTTTTAAAGTGGTTTTTGTTAACAAAGTGCAATTTTAATCATTTTTAATAACAATTGCTTTTTTGATATAAATAGGCTCAACTGGCACATTTTGATGTGGTCCCACGCGTTTAGTTGGGACACTAACAATTTTATCAACTATATCCATCCCTTTAGTTACTTTACCAAATACAGCATAACCATATTGTTCTGGTGATTTGTAATTAAGGAAATCATTGTTTACTACGTTGATAAAAAATTGACTGGTTGCGCTGTTTATTTCACTCGTTCTTGCCATTGCAATGGTGCCACGATCATTTTTTAAACCATTGTCTGCTTCATTTTTAATTGGTGGATTATTCTCTTTAAATTTTAGTTGATCATCAGCGCCACCACCTTGAATCATAAATCCAGGAATTACACGGTGGAAAGTTAAATTTTCATAAAAACCACTATTAACATAATCAAGAAAGTTTTTAGTGGTAATTGGCGCATGTTCGCTGTCTAGTTCAATCTCAATATCGCCCATACTGGTTTGTAATAAGACTTGAGGAGTAGCTAAGGCGATAGTTGAAAAAATTGTTAGCAATAATGTTAAAATTAATAGTTTGATTTTTTTCATATTAATAAAATCTCTTTCCATTTGAATTGACTGATTATACCGAATATTAAGCTAATTTAAATAGCAATTATGCAAAATCGGATAATTTTTTGTGCTGTATATCGTATAACAATTTAATTATATTTAATTAAAAAATTGATTAGTCTATTTTATTGATGTTAACCTGATTTTAAACATTAATAAGATAAGGAGTTATAAAAAATGTTTTTTATAACTCCCTTTTTTATACTAACCGTTTTTATACTGAAACATAGTGTAACCTGAAACTTTTTTACAAATAAAACTATTAAATTTTATGCGATGTATTTTGTGTGATATGCCTTTATTTCTATCTCATCATGGCATTTGTAGCCAATGTGTTCAAAATATACCTAAATTTAATAAGGTCTGCCATCAATGCTGTTTACCACATTCTTTATCGACTGATATATGTTATCGGTGTCGTGCAAAGAAACCTTATTGGGATGAACTTATTGCTGTTTCTGAGTATGTTAATCCTTTAAAAAAATTGATTCATCATCTAAAGTTCTGCAACAAAATTGAATTGAGTACTGCATTGGCAAGATTGATGTTTTTGGCTTGGTATCAACGGCGAGAAATCGATGCGTTAATTAAGCCCGATTTGGTCACTTGTGTGCCATTGCATCATTTTCGTTATTGGTCTCGTGGTTTTAATCAAGCTGAGTTATTGGCAAAACCGATTGCAAGATGGTTAGATTGTGAATTTTATCCTTATTTACTATCTCGAACGTCAAATGTACAAGATCAAAAAAAACTATCTCTTACAGAGCGAATCGCTAATGTTGAAAAGCTTTTTACATGCCATCAAAATCTTTCACATAAATCAGTAATGCTTATTGATGATATCGTTACAACAGGTAATACGATTAATGCAATTAGTCAGCAACTAAAAAATTGTGGAGCAACGAGTGTTTATGTTGTTTGTTTATGCCGTACAGTATTGTAAAATCCTAAACAGCCCCTATAATAACCAAGAAAGTTAGTCAACTATTATTAATATATTATAAATGATGTTAGGTTTGTTTATTACCTAACTACATTAAAGTGAGGGGTTATGTCTATTATCACTATTTCTGAATCAGCTCAACAGCACTTTAAAAAATTGCTTGCTAATCAACCCGATGGAACACAAATTCGAGTATTTGTTATTAACCCTGGTACTCCAAGTGCTGAATGCGGTGTTTCGTATTGCCCTGCTGATACTATAGAAGATAGCGATATAGAAGAACGGTATGCTGATTTTTCAGTTTATATTGATGAAATTAGTGCGCCATTTTTAGAAGAAGCTGTCATTGATTATGTGACTGATGAATTAGGTTCGCAGTTAACATTAAAAGCACCAAATTCAAAAATGAAAAAAGTAGCTGATGATGCACCTCTTATTGAGCGTGTTAATTACGCAATTCAAGCACAGGTCAATCCGCAATTAGCTAGCCATGGTGGCCATGTTAGTTTAGTGGAGTTGACCGAAGATAATTATGTTGTTTTACAATTTGGTGGGGGGTGTAATGGTTGCTCAATGGTTGATTATACTTTGAAAGAAGGTATTGAGAAGCAATTAATGGCAGAGTTTCCTGAACTCGCTGGTGTAAAAGATATTACTGAACACCAAGCTGGAGCTCATTCTTTTTGCTAATAATGGCAGAAAATAATTTTTATTTAAATCTTGCTTATTGCTGGGATTGAGTCATAATCGGATAACGTTTGCCATTTGACATTCTGATGGGGTTTTATGAATCAAGTTAGTATTATTTCAGATCTTATCGTTTGGATTGAAAAAAATTTGGAACAACCATTATCTATTGATCATGTTGCACAAAAATCAGGTTATTCAAAGTGGCATTTACAACGTATGTTTAAAGAGGTAACTGGTCAAGTTCTTGGTACTTATATTCGACATCGTCGTTTAACTTATGCTGCGCTTGCTTTACGCATGACAAGTAAGCCTATTTTAGATATTGCGATGCAATATCGTTTTGATTCTCAACAAACATTTACTCGTTCTTTTAAAAAACAATTCAATGAAACTCCAGCAAGTTACCGACGAGGAGATATTTGGGATCCTACAGGATTAACTCCTGCTATTGAGCTTAATAAAAATCGGTTTTCATTGCCTGAGCCAAAATTTGTTAATATGCCTCAAAAAACGTTTTGGGGTATCACCTTTAAAAATAATTGCAATTTGAGTCAATTATTAGATGAAGAAAATAAACTAAGATCACAATTTTTTCATAATTATATATCTCGCTGTGGCAATACATGTGAAAACTTGCCAGATAAAATTTATGCTTTTAGCCGTATATTGAAAAGCAAAGATAATGCTAATGAACAAGAGCTTTTTTATACAATTGCTTTAGATCAGAATAATAATTTAGAGCATATTGAGCAGATAGTTAATGAAGGAGGATTGTATCTTTGCTTTAGATATATTGGTTCTCCTGATGAGTTTGGCGATTTTATTTCACAAGTGCATTTAGCTGCTATGCCAGCATTAAAGGTACGCTTACGTTGCTCTAGTTGTGTAATTGAGATTCATCATAATCTTCGCGATGACTCTGTTGAATCGTTTAAGGATATTAAGCATATGGAGTGTGATTATTGTGTGCCGGTTGTTGCTGATAGTGACGTCAATATCCAATCAAGTTTATAGTTATAATATGATATAAAAATCTGCTATTAGATATTGACTGAATTATTTAGTTATCTGAGTTTAATAAAATCTTTTCTAACCACTGTTTAAATTCTGGAGTTGTTTCTTTTAGGCTATTAGAGCCTCTTGTTACAGTTGCAATACCAATTTTTAGTTGCTCTTTAAGTTGGCGTTGATTGATTGAACCATCAAGTAATGAATGTACGATTTTAACTCGAGTAATTAAAGCATCTCGCTCATCGGCTGTCATTAGTAATTTTAATATATCCAGTGAATAACCATCGTTAAATGCTTGGTGTAATAATTCAACTGTTTGTTTCCATTCGTTAGTTTTCATTATAATCACCATTAATATTGTTTATTAAATTCATTTGAGCTAAGAAAATTGACATTTTTTTGCCCTAAGATTACTTGATAAATATAATCATATACCAATACGTTTTTGACGTAATTACGTGTTTCAGTAAACGGTATACTATCGATAAATGCTACTGCATCAAGTTTTCCGTTACTCTTTTTTAGCCAGCGCTTAACATTATTTGGACCAGCATTATAAGCGGCTGAAGATAATATACGATTTTTATCATTTTGTAGATAAGCAGTGTTTAAATAGGTAGTGCCTAACTGTATATTTGTTTGAGGATCAAACAATTGTGCTGATGAAATATAAGTTAATGAATTAACTTTTTTAGCTGTCTCTTTTGCTGTAGCTGGCATTAGTTGCATTAATCCACTGGCGCCGACAGGTGATTTGACAGTAGTATCAAGTGCACTTTCTTGGCGAGAAATAGCTAAAGCATAAGATAAACCAATAGCTTTATCTTTTAATGCATTGTTATATAAATCTTTGTACATAATAGGCAAACGCTCTGTCCAGTTATTCCAGAGTTTGCCTGCAATGGTTGCTTGAATACTAAGATCCCCCCACCCTTTTTGTAAGGCATATTGAGATAATGCTAAATATTCATTCTTATTTTTTTGATTATTTAACATATATCGCCATTCGTAGCTTGATTCTGAAAGCATTCCTAAATAACGTAATTCGTTAATTCTTTTTACATAGGGTTGATTGTCGTATTTGCTTTTTAAGGTTGATATTTCTGATGGTGTAATCTTTGGTGATTGGTTATTGATCGAATAAGGTTGATTAAGAGTTTGTGCACTTATCATGCCATAAAACCCACGTTTGGTTGTGAGTGTTTGCAAAATTTTGTTAGCTTCACTTTTTTTATTATTATTTAATAAAACTCTAGCTTGCCAATATTGCCAGTCTTCTTTTAATTGATCTTCTGGTGATAGTTGTGCTATCCAATAACCGATGTCTGTGAAGTTATAGCTATCGATTGCAAGGCGGATACGTTTTTCAACTAATGTTGTATCGTGATATTTTGCAATATAGCTATCACGCCATTTAATTTGTTCATCTGTTGCAGAATTTTTAAAGTAGCTGTTAGCTAAACTCTTTTGTAATGCTACCTGCTCTGCTTTACTTAAAGTTTGCTGTTTAACTAATTTTGGTAATAATGCTGCAGCTAAATTCATATCAGCTTTTACTAAGCGAGGGAATGATGATAAGACAACTTTTTTAGTGAAAGAGCTAGCTTTAATATTTTTTGAAAAATCTTCTAATTTTTTAGGATTATTAAGAACAGCTAGTAAATTGATTTTTGTTGTTTTGTAGTTGTCATCAAGTAAATTAGCTAGGTGTTTGGCTAATTTTAAATTATTTGCATCAATAGCAAGTTCGATACGTAATAGTATTAAATTAGCTGTCCGTTTACCTGCTTGAGCCCAAGCGTCAAGTAATGGATCGCATGCAGAAGGAAGTTCTTTGCCTGTCATCCAAAGAGATTCAACAGAGCTAAAAGCAACCTCGTTATTTCCTTGTTGTAGTAATGCATATTGATAACGACAGTTAGAGAGTATGGAGTTATCTTTTGGGAACGAAACGATTGAATTCCAATCTTGACGATTGCTTAATTCGCTTAAATAAGATTGTGTTAATGAAGCTGTTAGCGGAAAATTATTATATTGATTAATAAAATCGCTTACCATTTGTGGTGAAACGATTTTAATATTACTCTGAAAAAACTGTACAGCAGCATAAGGATACAATGGATAATCTTTTATGGTAGAGAGTAATGTTTGCTGTTCTTCAAAGTTAAGTGATTGATAGGAGTTAAGCCATTTTTGATAATTTTCTCGACCTTTTTGATAACTATCTGCATAAATGTTACCTGTGAACAATAGGTTAATTATCAAAAAATAACGTAATACTAATTTCATCCTTTAACTCCTATGTTAATTTAGTTTATTAGATTAGCATATTAAGCTATGATTCGTCGATAATGAACTGCGGTTTAATTCCTACTAAAACACTCAACTAAATACTTGACTAAATCGAAAGGATATATACAATATGCATACACACATATAAAGGAATGCTCAATGAAACTGACATCAAAAGGGCGATACGCGGTGACAGCAATGCTTGATGTTGCTTTACATGCAGATTCAGGACCGGTATCACTAGCTGATATTTCAGAACGTCAAGAAATTTCACTTTCTTATCTTGAACAATTGTTTGCTCGATTACGAAAAAATGGTTTGGTGCGCAGTGTTAGAGGCCCTGGTGGCGGTTATATACTGAGTCGTTCTATGGATCAAATTGCTATTAGTTCAATTGTTAAAGCTGTCGATGAAACAGTGCATGCGACAAAATGTCACGGGCAAGATGGATGTCAAGGCGGTGTTAGATGTTTAACCCATACACTGTGGAATGATTTAAGTGAACGAATTGAGGACTTTTTAACTAGCATTACATTGAGTGAATTGGTCAATAATAAAGAAGTTAAAGCTGTTGCTAGCCGACAAAGTAATATACAACACGTTCAAATTAATTAATAAAAATAGAATACAGAATTTTTCATTGGGAGTAATTAATGAAACTACCTATTTATATGGATTATGCAGCGACAACGCCTGTAGATCCTAGAGTTGCTGAAAAAATGATGCAGTATTTAACGCCAGACGGTATATTTGGTAATCCAGCATCTCGTTCCCATAAATTTGGCTGGCAAGCTGAAGAAGCCGTTGATATTGCCCGTAATCAAATTGCCGATCTTATTGGTGCTGATTCACGCGAAATTGTCTTTACGTCAGGGGCAACTGAAGCTGATAATTTAGCAATTAAAGGTGCCGCTCATTTTAATCAAGCCAAAGGTAAGCACATTATTACTTGTAAAACTGAGCACAAGGCTGTGCTTGATACTTGTCGCCAACTTGAGCGAGAAGGTTATGAAGTAACTTATTTAACGCCAGAATCCGATGGGATCCTTGATCTTGATAAACTTGCAACGGCTATGCGTAGTGATACAACCGTTGTATCAATTATGCATGTCAACAATGAAACGGGTGTAATACAAGACATCGAAAAAATTGGTGAGATGTGCCGTGAAAGAGGTATTGTTTTTCATGTTGATGCAACCCAGTCTGTTGGTAAATTACCAATTGATGTAGCTAACTTAAAAGTTGATTTAATGTCATTTTCTGGTCATAAAATTTATGGACCAAAAGGTATTGGTGGGCTTTATGTAAGGCGTAAACCGCGTGTTCGTATTGAAGCTCAAATACATGGCGGTGGTCATGAACGAGGCATGCGCTCTGGTACTTTACCTGTGCATCAAATTGTGGGCATGGGTGAAGCGTATCATATAGCTAAACAAGAGATGGTTACTGAAATGCCTCGTTTATTGGCTTTAAAAAATCGTTTATGGGATGGTTTAAAAGACATTGAAGAGGTTTATTTAAATGGTTCTTTGGAGCACAGTGTGCCAAATATCTTAAATGTGAGTTTTGCTTACATTGAAGGCGAATCGTTGATGATGGCTTTAAAAGATTTAGCTGTTTCCTCTGGTTCTGCATGCACATCTGCGAGTTTAGAGCCGTCTTATGTATTACGAGCATTAGGGCTTAATGATGAGCTGGCTCATAGTTCAATTCGATTTTCTATTGGTCGTTTTACCACAGAAGAAGAAATTGATTATGTCATTAAATTAATCAGAGAATCTATTGGGAAATTAAGGGATTTATCGCCTCTTTGGGAAATGTTTAAAGATGGCGTTGATTTAACAAAGATTAAATGGTCAGCACATTAAAATTGGGAGTAAATTATGGCATATAGTGAAAAAGTTGTTGATCATTATGAAAACCCACGTAACGTTGGTTCGTTTGATCAAAATGATCCTAATGTTGGTAGTGGTATGGTTGGCGCACCAGCGTGTGGTGATGTGATGCGTCTACAAATCAAAGTGAATGACAACGGTATTATTGAAGATGCTAAGTTTAAAACTTATGGTTGTGGTAGTGCAATTGCATCAAGTTCTTTGGTTACAGAATGGATAAAAGGTAAATCATTAGACGAAGCAGAAGCTATCAAAAATACGGATATTGCTAAAGAACTTGCTTTACCTCCGGTTAAAATTCACTGTTCAATTCTAGCGGAAGATGCAATTAAAGCTGCTATTGATGACTACAAAACCAAAAAAGGACAACGTTAATGGCAATCACATTGACTAATAGCGCAGCTGATCGTGTTCAAGCTTTTTTGGCTAATCGTGGAAAGGGTGTTGGGTTACGATTAGGTGTTAAAACATCTGGTTGTTCTGGTATGGCTTATGTTTTAGAGTTTGCCGATGTGATTAATGATGATGATAGTGTCTTTGAAGATAAACATGTCAAAGTTATCGTGGATAAAAAAAGCTTAGTTTATATTGATGGTACTGAACTTGATTTTGTTAAAGAAGGATTAAATGAAGGTTTCAAGTTTAATAATCCTAATACGAAGCACGAATGTGGCTGTGGCGAAAGCTTTAATGTGTAATCGGGCACAATAATTATGGTTAATTACTTCGAGCTATTTAGTTTGCCAGCTCAATTGCCGGTGGATGTCGCTCAACTAACAACTCATTATCAGCAATTGCAAAAGCAATATCATCCAGATAATTTTGCTGTTGGAAACGATATTGATAAAGTGGCAATTGTTCAAAAGTCAGCAATCATTAATGATGGTTATCATACGTTAAAAAATCCAATTAAAGCCGCTGAGTATTTTTTATCTCTACAAGGTTTTGACGTAGCAACTGAACAAAGTATTATTCATGATACTGATTTTTTAATGGAGCAATTTTTTTTACGTGAAAGACTTGATGATATTGAACGTAAAGATAATTTTGAATTATTAGATGATTTTTATGCTGAGATTGTTGCTTGTCAAAAGATAGTTTATAACGAATTATTACAATTTATTACTAATCAAGATTGGTCAAAAGCACTTAATCAGATCTATAAAATTCGCTATCTTGCCAGATTGATTGAACAAATCGAAAAGTTACAAGAAAAGCAATTTGATTTATAATTTAAGATAAGTAACATATCGATAGAGATAGATTAAATGGTATTATTACAGATCAGCGAACCAGGACAAACTCCACTACCACATCAGCGCCGCCTTGCTGTAGGAATTGATCTTGGTACAACTAATTCATTAGTAGCAACGGTACGAAGTGGACAAGCAGAGGTATTGCCTGATTTAGAAGGTAATCCGCTATTGCCATCCGTTGTGCATTATGGCATCGATCATGATGATAACTTTGTTATCACGATTGGAAAAAATGCCAAAGATAATGCTGTGAATGATCCGCAAAATACAGTTAGCTCTATTAAGAGATTAATGGGGCGAAGTTTATCTGATATAGATTTATCACAATTTCCTTATACTTTTTCACAAACTGAAAATGGTGTTCCTTTATTAAATTTGCCTAATGAGCAAGTAAATCCAATACAAGTTTCATCAGAAATTTTGACAGCGTTAGCTGAGCGAGCAAAAGAGAGTTTACAAGGTGAAATTGATGGTGTGGTTATTACTGTGCCAGCTTATTTTGATGATGCACAACGGCAAGCAACAAAAGATGCTGCCAAATTAGCTGGTTTGCATGTATTGCGCCTACTTAATGAACCTACAGCCGCTGCGATTGCGTACGGTTTAGATTCAGGGAAGGAAGGTATAATCGCTGTTTATGATTTAGGTGGCGGTACTTTTGATATTTCTATTTTACGCTTAAATAAAGGTGTTTTTGAGGTTCTAGCAACTAGCGGTGACTCAGCTCTTGGTGGTGATGATTTTGATCGGCTACTTGCTGACTATATAAAAGAGAAATTAGGATTAACTAATAATATAGATCCTTATATTAATCAAAAAATCAGTAGCCAAGCTACCGAAATAAAGATTTTATTAAGTGAGCAAGATTTAGCTGTATTTTCTCTGGATAATCAATCTTTGACTATTACTCGCCAGCAATTTCAACAATTAATTGAGCCATTGGTTAAACGCACTTTAGCTGTTTGTCGCCGTGCATTGAAAGATGCCGAGATTAATGTGGATGAAGTAGTTGAAGTTGTTATGGTTGGCGGCTCTACTCGTGTGCCATTAGTGCGAGAATTAGTAGGGAATTATTTTAAAACTAATCCCTTGATATCTATCGATCCTGATAAAGTAGTTGCTATTGGTGCAGCTATTCAGGCCGATATTTTGGTTGGCAATAAACCCGATTCAGATATGTTATTGCTTGATGTGATCCCATTGTCGTTAGGCATTGAGATCATGGGTGAATTGGTCGAAAAAATTATTCCACGTAATAGTACAATTCCGTGTGCAAGAGCTCAAGAGTTTACAACTTTTAAAGATGGTCAAACCGCGATGATGGTTCATGTTTTACAAGGAGAACGTGAAAGTGTTGCTGATTGTCGATCTTTGGCTCGTTTTACTCTGCAAGGTATTCCAGCAATGCCTGCTGGTGGTGCGCACATTAGGGTGACTTTCCAAGTTGATGCTGATGGTTTATTAAGTGTAACAGCAATGGAAAAATCAACGGGTATTGAAGCTGCTATCCAAGTAAAACCTTCATATGGACTGACTGATAATGAAATTGCCGATATGATTCAAGATTCAATCAGTTACGCACAGCAAGATAAACAGATTCGAATACTTGCTGAACAAAAAGTTGAGGCAGCTAGAGTGCTTGAAAGCTTGCAAAGTGCTTTAGATAAAGATGCTGACTTATTAGATGAAAGTGAACTAAACCATATTTTAATTGCTAAGCATCAATTACAAGCTGTAAGTGAGTCAAATGACAGTTATGCAATTGAAAAACAAATTAAAATTGTTGATAAAGTAACACAAAATTTTGCAGCTAAGCGAATGGATAGGTCAATTCGACATGCGTTAACTGGCCATAACGTTGATGATATTTAACTAACGAGATTATTATGCCAAAAATTACTTTTTTACCGAATGCGGAGCTTTGTCCAGATGGAAAAACTGTTGATGCCCAAGAAGGCGAATCCATTTTAGAAGTGGCATTGCGCAATGATATTGAAATCGAGCATGCTTGTGAAATGTCATGTGCTTGTTCAACATGCCACTGTATTGTGCGTAAGGGATTTGATTCGCTTGAAGTAAGCGATGAGCAAGAAGATGATATGTTAGATAAAGCCTGGGGAGTTGAACTGCATAGTCGTTTAAGCTGTCAAGCTCGTGTCACGAATGAAGATTTAGAGGTCGAAATCCCAAGATATAGCCTTAATCATGCCAAAGAAGATCATTAGGAAGTTATCATAATGATTATCCATTATGGGTTAATATAAAAATAACATTAAATCTGGTTATTTGATTGAAATTTGGTAATTGTAAATTAATAACCAGAAAAAGCTTCCCATCTTTAAACCCAAATATCTGTATTTATTCCTTGCCGTTAGTTAACTAACAGAGTATAATCGGCTCACTTTGTTTATTGCCTTTATGTAAGCAAATGAGAAAAAGATATAATTGTTATATAAAAAATAGCTAATTATATCAACAATACTCCCGATTTGGGGGTTACGAAAAAGAACGGATTACACTCTCCTGTCAATCGAAACAGGGAAAGAGGAGTAGTCTTTTGTTATAACTTTTAAATAATGGAGCTCTGGTCTCATGTCGAACCAAAGAATCCGTATCCGGTTAAAAGCGTTTGATCATCGTTTGATTGATCAATCAACTGCTGAAATTGTAGAAACTGCGAAGCGCACAGGTGCGCAAGTTCGTGGTCCTATTCCATTACCGACACGCAAAGAGCGTTTCACTGTATTGATTTCTCCACACGTAAATAAAGATGCGCGTGATCAGTACGAGATTCGCACTCATAAGCGTCTAGTTGATATTGTTGAGCCAACTGAAAAAACAGTTGATGCTTTAATGCGTCTAGACCTTGCTGCCGGTGTTGATGTGCAGATCAGTTTAGGTTAATCCTAAGCTGAATGATTGAGAGGTCGAAATAATGATTGGTTTAATCGGTCGTAAAGTAGGAATGACGCGTATCTTCACTGAAGATGGTGTTTCTATTCCTGTCACCGTAGTTGAAGTTCAAAGCAACCGCATTACTCAAGTTAAAACACTTGAGAATGATGGTTATCAAGCTATTCAGGTTACTACTGGCAGCAAAAAAGCAAGCCGCGTAAACAAACCTGAAGCAGGTCATTTCGCTAAGGCTGGCGTTGAAGCTGGTCGTGGTCTATGGGAATTCCGTTTTGAAGAAGGCGAATTTTCTGTAGGTCAAAGTATTAACGTTGATATCTTCGCTGACGTTAAGAAAGTTGATGTTACTGGAACATCTAAAGGTAAAGGTTTTGCTGGCGTTACTAAACGTTGGAATTTCCGTACTCAAGATGCTACTCATGGTAACTCTTTGGCACACCGTGGTCATGGTTCTATTGGTCAAAACCAAACTCCGGGTAAAGTGTTTAAAGGTCGTAAAATGGCAGGTCACCTAGGTAATGAACGTGTAACTGTTCAAAACTTAGATATTGTACGTGTTGATGCTGAACGTAATCTTTTATTAATTAAAGGTGCAGTTCCTGGCGCAATCAATAGTGACGTAATTGTTAAACCGGCAATCAAGGCTTAACGTCGAGGAGATAGAGATGGAATTAGTAGTAAAAGACGCGAAAGCGCTTTCTGTTTCCGAAACTACCTTCGGACGTGAGTTTAATGAAGCGTTAGTTCATCAAGTAGTTGTTGCTTATGCATCTGCTGCTCGTCAAGGTTCTCGCGCACAAAAAACTCGTGCAGAAATCGCTGGTTCAGGTAAAAAACCATGGCGTCAAAAAGGTACCGGTCGTGCTCGTTCAGGTTCAATTAAGAGCCCAATCTGGCGCAGTGGTGGTGTAACATTTGCAGCAAAACCACAAGATCATAGCCAAAAAGTTAACCGTAAAATGTATCGTGGTGCATTAAAGAGTATTTTCTCTGAATTAGTGCGTCAAGAACGTTTAGTTGTGGTTGAAACATTTACTGTTGAAGCACCTAAGACTAAATTATTAACTCAGAAATTAAACGATATGAATCTTAATGATGTTCTTATTATCGCTTCTGAAGTTGATGAAAATCTTTTCTTAGCAGCACGTAACTTACATAAAGTTGATGTGCGTGATGTGGCAGGTATTGATCCAGTTAGTTTGATTGCATTTGACAAAGTGGTTATCACAGTTGATGCCGTTAAACAAGTAGAGGAGATGTTAGCATGATTCGTGAAGAGCGTCTGCTTAAAGTCCTGCGAGCACCACATGTTTCTGAAAAAGCATCTATTTCAATGGAAAAAACAAATACATTAGTATTGAAAGTTGCTAAAGATGCTACTAAGAGAGAGATTAAAGCCGCAGTTGAACAACTATTTGAAGTTAAAGTAGATGACGTTAATACACTTGTTGTTAAAGGTAAAGTTAAACGTCGTGGTCAACAAATCGGTCGCCGTAGCGACTGGAAAAAAGCTTACGTTACTTTAGCAGAAGGTCAAAATTTAGACCTTGCTGGCGTCGCTGAGTAATTCGGAGGAGTAAGAACAATGGCAGTTGTTAAGTGTAAACCTACATCTCCGGGTCGTCGCCACGTTGTTAAAGTGGTTAACCCAGAGTTGCATAAAGGTAAACCTTATGCACCGTTGCTTGATTCAAAAAGCAAAACTGGTGGTCGCAATAATAATGGTCGTATCACTACCCGTCACATTGGTGGTGGTCATAAACAACATTATCGTATTGTTGACTTTAAGCGTAATAAAGATGGTATTCCAGCAGTTGTTGAACGTTTGGAATATGATCCAAACCGTAGTGCAAATATTGCATTGGTTTTATATAAAGACGGTGAACGCCGTTATATTTTAGCGCCTAAAGGCTTAAAAGCAGGTGATCAGATCCAATCTGGTGTTGATGCAGCAATTAAAACAGGTAACTGTTTACCAATGCGCAATATCCCAGTCGGTTCTACTGTGCATAATATTGAAATGAAACCAGGTAAAGGCGGACAAATTGCTCGCTCTGCTGGTAGTTATGTTCAAATCGTTGCGCGTGATGGTGCTTATGTAACATTACGTCTACGTTCAGGTGAAATGCGTAAAGTATTATCTGATTGTCGTGCCACTATTGGTGAAGTTGGTAATTCAGAGCATATGCTTCGTGTATTAGGTAAAGCGGGTGCAACGCGTTGGCGTGGTGTTCGTCCTACTGTTCGTGGTACAGCAATGAACCCGGTAGACCATCCACATGGTGGTGGTGAAGGTCGTAACTTTGGTAAACATCCTGTGTCTCCATGGGGTCAAAAAGCCAAAGGATTGAAAACGCGTAGCAACAAACGTACTGATAAGTATATTGTTCGCCGTCGCAATAAGAAATAATTAATATAGAGGATTAGCTATGCCACGTTCTCTCAAGAAGGGTCCTTTTATTGACCTACACTTGCTGAAGAAGGTAGAGAAAGCGGTGGAAAGCGGGGACAAGAAACCAATTCGTACTTGGTCCCGTCGTTCAACGATCTTTCCTAACATGATCGGTTTGACCATCGCTGTCCATAATGGTCGTCAGCACGTTCCAGTTTATGTTTCCGACGAAATGGTTGGTCATAAATTGGGTGAATTCGCGCCGACTCGTACTTATCGCGGCCATGCGGCTGATAAGAAAGCTAAGAAGAAATAAGTAGGAGAAAGAGATGGAAACAATTGCAAAGTACCGCCACGCTCGTTCTTCTGCACAAAAGGTTCGCTTAGTTGCAGATCTTGTTCGCGGTAAGAATGTGTCTCAGGCACTAGATATTTTAACGTACACCAATAAAAAAGCGGCTGTACTTGTTAAAAAAGTATTAGAGTCTGCTATTGCTAACGCAGAGCATAACGATGGTGCTGATATTGATGATCTAAAAGTTGCGAAGATTTTCGTAGATGAAGGCCCAACCATGAAGCGTATTATGCCTCGTGCGAAAGGTCGTGCAGATCGAATTTTGAAGCGTACGAGTCACATCACCGTGATCGTTTCAGATCGCTAGGCTGGAGAATAGCAATGGGTCAAAAAGTAAATCCAAATGGTATCCGATTAGGCATTGTCAAGCCTTGGACATCTACATGGTATTCGGGTACAAAGACATTCGCTGATAATTTAGAAAGTGATTTTAGAGTGCGTGAATTCTTAAATAAAGAATTATCTCAAGCGTCAATCTCTAAGATTGTGATCGACCGTTCAGCAGAAACTAACGTTCGTATTACTATTCACACTGCTCGTCCGGGTATCGTGATTGGTAAAAAAGGCGAGGACGTTGAAAAATTACGTAATGCCGTAGCTTCTATTGTCAATAAATATAAAGACAAAAGAGAAAAACGTGATGTTGCAGTACAAATTAATATTGCTGAAGTTCGTAAACCAGAACTTGATGCTAAATTAGTTGCTGATAGCATTACTTCTCAGTTAGAACGCCGTGTTATGTTCCGTCGTGCTATGAAACGTGCGGTTCAAAATGCAATGAAGGCGGGTGCTAAAGGTATCAAAGTCGAAGTAAGTGGTCGTTTAGGCGGTGCTGAAATTGCTCGTAGCGAATGGTATCGTGAAGGTCGTGTACCTTTACATACATTACGAGCTGATATTGACTATGGTTTATCTGAAGCATTAACTACCTATGGTATTATTGGTGTTAAAGTGTGGATCTTCAAAGGTGAGATCCTTGGTGGTATGGCTGCCGTTGAACAAGCAGAAAAACAACCTGCTGCTCAACCGAAAAAGCAGCGAAAAGGCCGAAAACAATAAGGAGCGTCGCTGATGTTACAACCAAAGCGTACAAAATTCCGTAAAGTGCACAAGGGCCGCAATCGTGGTCTTGCTGTAAGTACTGACGTTAGTTTCGGTACATTCGGTCTTAAGGCTGTAGGTCGTGGTCGTTTGACTGCGCGCCAGATCGAAGCAGCACGTCGTGCAATGACTCGTGCAGTTAAGCGTCAAGGTAAAATCTGGATTCGAGTTTTCCCTGATAAACCAATTACCGAAAAACCACTTGCAGTGCGTATGGGTAAAGGTAAGGGTAACGTTGAATACTGGGTTGCTCAGATTCAACCAGGTAAAGTCCTTTATGAAATGGACGGTGTACCGGAAGAAGTTGCTCGTGAAGCATTTGCGTTGGCAGCTGCAAAACTGCCAATTAAAACCACCTTTGTGATTAAGACGGTGATGTAAATGAAAGCAAAAGAGCTACGCGAAAAAAGCGTTGAAGAGTTAAATACTGAACTTCTTAATTTATTACGTGAGCAATTTAACTTACGTATGCAATTAGCTGGAGGTCAGTTAACACAGACTCATATGTTAAAACAAGTGCGTCGTAATATTGCACGTGTTAAAACATTATTAACTGAAAAGGCGGGTGCGTAATATGACTACTGAAGTAAAAATTCGTACTCAGCAAGGTCGTGTTATTAGCGACAAAATGGATAAATCTATTACTGTAGCTATTGAACGTAAAGTGAAGCATCCGTTATATGGTAAGTTCATTAAACGTACGACTAAATTGCATGTACATGATGAAAACAACGAGTGTGGTATTGGTGATACTGTAGAGATTAAAGAGTGTCGTCCATTATCAAAAACCAAATCTTGGACTCTTGTTCGAATCGTTGAAAAAGCAGTTATTTAATCTTTTTTTGATTGAAAACTGTACATAATATAATAAACGGCTGAACGGCCGTTTATTTTATGCTATCCATTTTATTTGAGTGGTGTTATACTATGCATCCTCACGTAAGTGGGTTTTTGGTTGTCTATTCTTATCCATGGTAGTTGAGGTGGATGAAGGTAGATTAGACAATAATTAATTTATACGGAGCATTAAAATGATCCAAGAACAGACTAGGCTAGATGTTGCCGATAACTCTGGCGCACGTAGCGTAATGTGTATCAAGGTTCTCGGTGGATCGCACCGTCGTTATGCAGCAGTAGGCGATATCATCAAAGTTACCATTAAAGAAGCAATTCCGCGTGGTAAAGTTAAAAAAGGTGATGTACTTAAAGCTGTTGTTGTGCGCACTAGAAAAGGTGTTCGTCGCCCTGATGGATCTGTCATTCGTTTCGATCGCAATGCTTGTGTTATTTTAAATAATAACAGTGAGCAACCGATTGGTACGCGTATTTTTGGACCGGTCACTCGTGAACTTCGCTCTGAGAAGTTTATGAAGATCATTTCATTAGCACCAGAAGTACTGTAAGGAGCGGGTAATGGCAGCGAAAATCCGTCGAGAAGATGAAGTTATCGTGTTAACTGGCAAAGATAAAGGTAAACGCGGTAAAGTTAAGAGTGTTTTGTCTACAGGCAAAGTGATTGTTGAAGGTATCAATTTGGTGAAAAAACATCAAAAACCAGTACCTGCATTAAATCAAGAAGGTGGAATTGTTGAAAAAGAAGCAGCTATCAATGTTTCTAATGTGGCAATTTTTAATCCAGCTACAGGCAAAGCAGATCGCGTAGGCTTTCGTATTGAAGACGGTAAAAAAGTCCGTTTTTATAAGTCTACTAATGAATTAATCAATTAAGTAATTTGGAGTGTACGATGGCGAAACTGCATGATTACTACAAAGCACAGGTAGTAAATAAACTGCAAGAACAGTTTGGCTACAAATCTGTCATGCAAGTCCCTCGGATCGAAAAGATCACCTTGAATATGGGTGTGGGTGAAGCAATTACTGATAAGAAATTATTAGATAATGCTGTTGCAGATTTAGCTGCAATCAGTGGTCAAAAACCACTAGTCACTAAAGCACGCAAATCAGTTGCTGGTTTTAAAATCCGTCAAGGGTATCCTATTGGTTGTAAAGTCACTTTACGTGGCGAACGTATGTGGGAATTTTTTGAGCGTCTAGTTTATATTGCCCTTCCTCGTACTCGAGATTTTCGCGGTTTAAGCGCAAAATCTTTTGATGGTCGTGGCAACTATAGCATGGGTGTTCGTGAGCAAATCGTTTTCCCTGAAATCGATTATGACAAAGTTGATCGTGTTCGTGGTTTAGATATTACTATCACCACTACTGCACAATCAGATGAAGAAGGCCGAGCTTTATTATCTGCCTTTAACTTCCCATTTCGTAAGTAAGGTAGGGCATAATGGCTAAACAATCAATGATTGAACGCGATAAGAAACGCGTAAAGCTAGCAGAAAAATATTTTGCAAAGCGTCAAGAATTAAAAGCGATTATCTCTGATCTTAATGCATCAGATGAAGATCGTTGGAATGCAGTGCTTAAATTGCAAACGCTTCCTCGTGATTCTAGTCCATCACGTCAACGTCGTCGTTGTCGTCAAACTGGTCGTCCTCATGGCGTCCTTCGTAAGTTTGGTTTAAGCCGTATTAAGGTTCGTGAGTCAGCCATGCGTGGTGAGATTCCTGGTCTTAAAAAGGCAAGTTGGTAATCAGGGGAGTGTTATAGATGAGCATGCAAGATCCTATAGCAGATATGTTGACCCGTATTCGTAATGGTCAATCTGCGAATAAAGTTGCAGTCACCATGCCTTCCTCTAAGCTAAAAGTGGCAATTGCCAATGTGCTAAAAGAAGAAGGTTATATTGGGGACTTTAAAGTTGTTGGTGACACTAAGCCGGAACTGGAAATTACTTTAAAATATTTCCAAGGTAAAGCTGTTGTAGAAAGTATCAAACGTGTTAGCCGTCCAGGTTTACGTATTTATAAACGTAAAGATGAATTGCCGAAAGTTATGGCAGGATTAGGTATCGCAGTTGTTTCTACTTCTAAAGGTGTTATGACTGATCGTGCAGCACGCCAAGCAGGTCTTGGTGGTGAAATTATCTGCTACGTAGCGTAAGGGAGAAAAGAATGTCTCGTGTTGCAAAAGCACCTGTCGTTGTTCCTGCTGGCGTAGAGGTAAAACTCAATGGTCAGGTAATTACGATTAAAGGTAAAAATGGCGAATTATCTCGCACAATAAATAATGCTGTTGTGATTAATCAAGAAGAAGGACAAATTAAATTTGCTCCTCGTGATGGTTTTGCAGATGCTTGGGCTCAAGCTGGAACTGCGCGTGCTTTGATTAATTCAATGGTTATTGGTGTTACTGAAGGTTTTACTAAAAAACTTCAGCTAGTTGGTGTCGGTTATCGTGCACAAGTGAAAGGTAATACAATTAGTTTATCTCTTGGATATTCACATCCAATTGAACATCAATTACCTGCAGGTGTAACAGCTGAATGTCCATCTCAAACTGAAATCGTATTAAAAAGTACTGATAAACAGTTAATTGGGCAAGTAGCTGCTGATATCCGTGCTTATCGTCGTCCTGAACCTTATAAAGGTAAAGGTGTTCGTTACGCAGATGAAGTTGTGCGTACTAAAGAAGCTAAGAAAAAGTAAGGTAACACTATGGATAAGAAATCAGCTCGTATCCGTCGTGCAACTAAAGCGCGTCGCAAGATGCATGAACTACTTGCAACTCGCTTGGTAGTTCACCGCACTCCGCGTCATATTTATGCGCAGATTATCGCACCAAACGGATCAGAAGTACTGGCAGCCGCTTCTACATTAGAAAAAGCTATCAGTGAAAGTTTAAAATACACAGGAAACAAAGACGCTGCAGCAGCAGTTGGTAAAGCAATTGCTGAACGTGCGTTAGCAAAAGATATCAAAGAAGTTTCATTTGATCGTTCAGGTTTCCAATATCATGGTCGAGTTCAGGCGCTAGCAGATGCTGCTCGCGAAGCTGGCCTACAGTTCTAAGGTAGGAGTTAAAGATGTCAAACATCGAAAAACAAGCTGGTGAACTGCAGGAAAAACTAATCGCAGTTAACCGAGTTTCTAAAACTGTAAAAGGTGGTCGTATTTTTAGTTTTTCTGCACTAACAGTTGTTGGTGACGGTAATGGCCGCGTAGGTTTTGGATATGGTAAAGCACGTGAAGTGCCAGCAGCAATCCAAAAAGCAATGGAAAAAGCACGTCGCAATATGATTAATGTTGCTTTAAATAACGATACTTTACAGCATCCTGTTAAAGGTGCTCACACAGGCTCTCGTGTTTATATGCAACCAGCATCAGAAGGTACTGGTATTATCGCCGGTGGTGCGATGCGTGCAGTTTTAGAAGTTGCTGGAGTTCGTAACGTTCTAGCTAAAGCATATGGTTCTACTAACCCAATTAATGTGGTTCGTGCAACTATTGATGGCTTAGAAAGTATGAAATCACCAGAAATGGTTGCTGCTAAACGTGGTAAAACCGTCGAAGAAATTTTGGGGTAATTAACCATGGCAAAAACAATTAAAATTACACAAACTCGTAGTTCTATAGGTCGTCTGCCTAAGCATAAAGCGACATTAGTAGGTCTAGGATTACGTCGTATTGGTCATACTGTTGAGCGTGAGGATACTCCTGCAATTCGTGGTATGGTAAACCAAGTTTATTACATGGTTAAAGTGGAGGAGTAATAGTAATGCGTTTAAATACTTTATCTCCTGCTGAAGGTTCAAAGCATGCACCAAAACGTCTGGGTCGAGGAATCGGTTCAGGATTAGGTAAAACTGGTACTCGTGGTATTAAAGGTCAAAAATCTCGTTCAGGTGGTGGCGTTCGTCGCGGCTTTGAAGGTGGTCAAATGCCTTTATATCGTCGTTTACCAAAATTTGGTTTTACCTCACGTAAAGCTCAAGTTACAGCTCAAGTTCGTCTTTCAGATTTGATGAAAGTCGAAGGCGATATTGTTGACCTAAATAGCTTAAAAGTTGCAAATGTGATTAATTCACATATCGAATATGCAAAAATCATGTTATCTGGAGAAGTAACCAAACCAGTAACTATTCGCGGTATTCGAGTAACTAAAGGTGCTAAAGCTGCAATTGAAGCTGCTGGCGGAAAAATTGAGGAATAATTAGAAAGATGGCAAAGCAACCAGGATTAGATTTTCAAAGTACACGGGGCGGTAGTGGTGAGCTTAAAAGACGCTTGATGTTTGTGCTTTTAGCGCTTATTGTTTTTCGTCTTGGTTCTTATATTCCGGTTCCTGGTATTGATACAAAAGCGTTATCGGACTTATTAACAATAGCATCGTCAAACGGTATTGTTGGTATGTTCAATATGTTCTCTGGTGGTGCTTTAAGCCGTGCTTCAATTTTTGCATTAGGGATAATGCCTTATATTTCAGCATCAATTATTGTGCAGTTATTAACGGCAATTAGCCCTAAGTTAGCAGAATTGAAGAAAGAAGGTGAATCAGGTCGTAAAAAAATTAGTCAGTACACTCGTTATGGCACACTTGCTTTAGCAATAGTACAGGCTATTGGTATTTCAACTGGTTTACCAAATATTCCTGGTTATGAACATGTTGTAATTAATCCAGGATTTTCTTTCTATTTTATCGCATCGGTTAGCTTAGTTACTGGCACTATGTTTCTTATGTGGTTGGGCGAACAAATCACCGAACGAGGTGTAGGTAATGGTATTTCTATCATTATCTTTGCTGGTATTGTGGCAAGTCTTCCTCATGCTATTTATGAAACACTTGAACAAGCTCGCTCTGGTTCATTGCATCCGATTTTATTATTGGTTGTTGCTGCATTAGTGGTTGGTGTAACTTATTTTGTTGTATTTGTTGAACGTGGTCAGCGACGAATTGTTGTTAACTATGCGCAACGACAACAAGGTCGTCGTGTTTACGCAGCACAAAGTACACACTTACCATTAAAGATTAATATGGCAGGAGTTATTCCAGCGATATTTGCCTCGACAATTGCTATGTTACCATCAATGATGGCTTCTTGGTTCCAAGGAGATGGTGAAGGATGGAGATATTTTATTGTACTTATCGGTCAATACTTCAATCATGATCAACCGTTATACATAATCTTTTTTGCTGCGGCGATTATCTTCTTTTGTTTCTTCTATACAGCATTGGTTTTTAACCCAAGAGAAACAGCAGATCAGCTAAAAAAATCTGGTGCATTTATTCCAGGTATCCGTCCAGGTGAACAAACATCTAAGTATATTGACAAGGTAATGACTCGTTTAACGCTAATTGGCGCAATCTACATTACTTTTGTATGTTTGGTTCCAATGTTTATGACAAGCGCAATGAAGGTTCCAGTTCAATTTGGTGGAACATCATTATTAATTGTTGTTGTTGTAATCATGGATTTTATGGCACAAGTACAGACTTTAATGATGCCAAATCGTTATGAGTCAGTGTTAAAGAAAGCGAATCTTAAAGGCTATGGCCGATAAGTTAGCCAGAAGTTACGGAGAAAAAAATGAAAGTTCGTGCTTCAGTCAAGAAATTATGCAGAAATTGTAAAATCATTAAACGTAATGGCATCGTTCGTGTTATTTGCGTTGAAGGTAAACACAAACAACGTCAAGGTTAATTTATTTAACTGGAAAGTTGAGCTTTTGCATATTTTTCTTGCCAAAGTATAGTAAAGCTGGCTAGAATAGCCAGCCTAGATTTATTTGTAAATTCACTGTTTGAGTATCCTGAAAACGGGCTTTTCAGTATGGTGAATTTGCTAAACATTAACAATAAAGGAGTGCATAGTGGCCCGTATAGCAGGCATTAACATTCCTGATCAACAACATGCTGTAATTGCTTTACAAGCAATTTATGGTATTGGAAATACTCGAGCTAAGACAATTTGTGCTGAAGCTGGTATTCCTGAACATGTTAAGATCAGAGAACTATCTGAAGATCAGATTGAAAAGTTACGTGAACAAGTCGCTAAATTCACTGTTGAAGGTGATTTACGCCGAGAAGTAACTATGAGTATCAAGCGTTTATTAGACCTTGGTTGTTATCGTGGCATGCGTCACCGTCGTGGACTTCCTGTTCGCGGTCAACGCACAAAGACTAACGCTCGTACCCGTAAGGGACCGCGTAAGCCAATCAAGAAATAATTGAGGTATAATTAAATGGCAAAGACACCTGTTCGTACACGTAAACGTGTAAAAAAGCAAGTTTCTGATGGTATAGCTCATATTCATGCATCATTCAACAATACAATCGTAACTATTACCGATCGTCAAGGTAATGCGTTAGGTTGGGCAACCGCTGGTGGTTCTGGTTTCCGTGGCTCTCGTAAATCAACTCCTTTTGCAGCTCAAGTGGCCGCAGAACGTTGTGCTGAAGCTGTCAAAGATTACGGAATTAAGAATCTGGAAGTTATGGTAAAAGGACCTGGTCCTGGTCGTGAGTCAACAATTCGTGCATTAAATGCAGCGGGTTATCGCATCACTAACATTACTGATGTTACTCCGATTCCTCATAACGGTTGTCGTCCACCAAAGAAACGTCGTGTTTAATTTTTTAAACATTGAATGTTTAGGATTATTGGAGAAATAAAATGGCAAGATATTTGGGACCAAAACTCAAATTAAGTCGTCGTGAAGGTACAGATTTATTCCTTAAATCTGGCGTCCGAGCGATTGATAGTAAATGTAAATTAGAACAAGCTCCTGGACAACATGGTGCGCGTAAACCGCGTTTATCAGATTATGGTGTTCAGTTACGTGAAAAGCAAAAAGTTAGACGTATTTATGGAATTTTAGAACGTCAATTCCGTAATTACTACAAAAGCGCAGCTCGAATTAAAGGCAATACTGGTGAAAACCTACTTGGTCTTTTAGAACGTCGCTTAGATAACGTTGTTTATCGCATGGGATTTGGTGCAACTCGTGCTGAAGCTCGTCAATTAGTTAGTCATAAAGCTGTTCTTGTTAATGGTCGTGTTGTGAATATTGCATCTTATCAAGTTTCACCTGAAGATGTGATTAGTGTTCGCGAAAAATCAAAAAAACAAGCACGTATTAAAGCCGCTTTAGAGCTAGCTGAACAACGTGAAAAACCAACATGGTTAGAAGTTGATGCTAGCAAAATGGAAGGTGTATTTAAACGCTTACCAGAACGTTCAGATTTATCTGCTGATATCAACGAACATTTGATCGTCGAACTTTACTCTAAGTAAAGTTTAGCACTTAAGAGAGGACATAATGCAGGGTTCTGTAACAGAGTTTTTAAAACCTCACCTAGTTGATGTTGTTCAATACAGCCAAACACATGCTAAAGTGACTTTAGAGCCACTAGAACGTGGTTTTGGCCATACTTTAGGTAATGCACTACGCCGCATTTTATTATCATCTATGCCGGGATATGCAGTAACCGAAGTTGAAATTGACGGTGTTCTGCATGAGTACAGTACTAAAGAAGGCGTTCAAGAAGATGTACTTGATATTCTGCTTAATTTAAAAAAATTAGCAGTACGTGTACATACGAAAGATGATGTTATGCTGACTTTAAACAAATCGGGCATAGGTGCAGTAACAGCATCTGATATCACTCATGATGGTGATGTTGAAATTGTTAATCCTGATTTAGTGATTTGTCATCTTACTGATGCCAATGCTTCAATTAGTATGCGTATTCGTGTACAACGAGGACGTGGTTATGTCCCTGCTTCTGCTCGCGTTAAGTCAGAAGATGAAGAACGACCAATTGGTCGTCTGTTAGTTGACGCATGTTATAGCCCTGTAGAGCGCATTGCATATTCTGTTGATGCTGCTCGTGTGGAACAACGTACGGATTTAGATAAACTTGTTATCGATATGGAAACTAATGGTACTATCGATCCAGAAGAATCTATTCGTCGTGCATCAACTATTTTGGCTGAACAACTTGAAGCTTTCGTTGATTTACGAGATGTACGTCAACCAGAAGTTAAAGAAGATAAACCGGAATTTGATCCAATCCTTTTACGTCCAGTAGATGATTTGGAATTAACTGTTCGGTCTGCTAATTGCTTAAAGGCAGAAGCAGTTCATTATATTGGTGATTTAGTACAACGTACCGAAGTTGAGTTACTTAAAACCCCTAATCTTGGTAAGAAATCACTTACTGAAATTAAGGACGTGCTCGCATCTCGTGGTTTATCTTTAGGCATGCGTCTTGAGAATTGGCCACCAGCAAGTATTGTTGAAGACTAAGATAAAATTTATATAAGAAGGATAAAGTTATGCGCCATCGTAAAAGTGGTCGTCAACTGAACCGAAATAGCAGCCATCGTCAAGCAATGTTTCGTAACATGACAAGTTCACTTGTTGAACATGAAATCATCAAAACTACATTGCCTAAAGCAAAAGAGTTGCGTCGTGTTGTTGAACCGTTAATTACGCTAGCCAAAAGCGATAGCGTAGCTAATCGCCGTCTGGCTTTTGCTCGTATCCGTGATAAAGATACAGTTAAAAAATTATTTTCAGATTTAGGTCCACGTTTTGCTACCCGTCCTGGCGGTTATGTACGTATTTTAAAATGTGGTTTCCGTGATGGAGATAATGCTCCAATGGCTTATATTGAATTAGTTGATCGTCCTGCAGTAGAAGAAGCAGCATCAGCTGAATAATAATAAATCATTGTGTATTAAAACCGGCTATATGCCGGTTTTTTATTTATGTTTACTATATTTGAAAACTCAAATTACTAACTTTAGTTAAAATTAGTTAAAAACTAAAAGAGATCAAGACAAAATTATTAAATAAATAATTGTTAACAACAGTTATTTACCTCATAAATACAATTAATAGTGAGGTGGTGGTGTTTCTTCAGATAAATTAGCAATGTTTGAAGGTTGTGTTGCCTGTAGTTTTTGAGACAATAACGTCAATTGTTCTTTTAATTTGCTAACATCAGCTTGAAGGTTAGTTACCATTTGATTAAGTTCTTCGATGGTGATTTCTTGAAAAGCTACTTTGGTTTCAAGTAATTCTAATTGCTGGTTCATAAAATAAATTCATATATAGATTAGTTGATTAAATTACATTGTAAGTAAAAATAGCTACGAAATCCATCCATGCTCTGCAAAAGAGAAATATTCACCTTTACCTATAACAATATGATCTATGACTCGAATATCAACCAATTCACAAACTTCTTCTATTTTTTGTGTAAGATGGCGATCTGCCTGACTAGGTTTTGCCACACCTGAAGGATGATTATGAGCTAGAATCAATGCGGCTGCGTTATGTTGTAATGCCCGTCTAACAACTTCTCTTGGGTGGACTTCAACACAATTATAGGTACCGACAAACATATCTTCTGATGCTATGACGCGATTTTGATTATCTAAAAAAATAACCATAAAAACTTCACGATCTTTATTAGCCAATCGACTAGCTAAATAGTGATGTGTCAAAGATGACGATGTCAAAAAATTATCGGTAGTCATTTTAACTTTTAAATATCTATAAGAAAGTTCAACAACTGCTTTCAATTGTGTATATTTAGCCGTTCCCAATCCTTTCTTCTTGCAAAAATCACTATGGCTTGCATTAATTAAATTATAAAAAGAACCAAACTCATTTAATAGCTTTTGTGACAGTTCCAAAACAGGCAAATCTCGAGTACCAGTGCGTAAAAAAAGAGCAAGTAATTCAGTATCACTGAGTGCTTCAACGCCAAATTTTAAAAGCTTTTCACGCGGCATTAATGCTATTGGTTGTGAAGGCATAGTTGCAGATCCCAATAATCGTAAAATAGAGATTATTAAAGGAAAAATTAGCAAAGCAAAATGATAATTTAAAATATTGGGAGTTGTTTCACAACTTATTAAGCAAAAACACAAAACAGAAGTAAATAAAAAGCGCTATATAGCGCTTTTAAAATTTAATTTAAATTAATTAAGAATTAGTGACAACCGCAGCCACCATGGCCACCGCCACAGCAGCCTGTGTTTTCATCATCTTCGTCTTCATGAGAATGGCCACCACAGCCACAACCGCCATGTCCGTGATCATGACCATGCTCACCATGAATATGCCCGTGAGCAATTTCATCTTCAGTAGCTTCACGAATAGCCAATACTTCAACGTTAAATTGTAAATCTTGTCCAGCTAACATATGGTTTCCATCAATAGTGATGGTATCGCCATCGATAGCGGTGATTTCAACGGGTAAAGAACCATGCTCGGTATCAGCAAAAAATCGCATACCGACTTCAAGTTCATCTACACCAACAAAAACGTCACGAGGAACATTTTGTACAAGAGCATCATTAAAATCCCCGTAAGCATTAATTAGCTCAACGTCAAATTTGTCGCCAACTTGGTGACCATCTAATGCGTTCTCAAGATCTTGTAGCAAGTTACCTGCACCATGTAAATATTCTAATGGCGCTGTCGTAGTTGCTTCATCAACTAAAACACCGTCTTTAGTGCGAACTTGGTATGCTAAACTAACCACTGTATTTTTTGCTATTTTCATTTTTTCTCCAACAAACTTTTATTGAGCAAATTACATTAGATTTTAACGGAAAAAAGAGTATAAGTATTCTAAATTTTATATTTTTGTTCAAAACTTACCAAAAAATAAAATAAAAAAGGCGCAAACATTTATGGTTTAGCGCCTTTTTCACACACACTGAGAGCAGCTTATTTAAGTTCTAATTCATTCATCGCAGCGATGCTAAATCCACCGTCAACGTGAATGACTTCACCTGTAATACCTGATGCTAAATCTGAACATAAAAATGCTGCTGAATTACCCACATCTTCGGTTGTCACAGTGCGACGGATTGGTGTTATTGATTCACAGTGAGATAACATTTTTTTGAAATCTTTAATACCCGATGCCGCCAGTGTACGAATAGGGCCTGCTGAAATTGCATTAACACGGACACCTTCAGGCCCCATAGCATTTGCCATATAACGCACATTTGCTTCTAGTGAGGCTTTAGCTAGTCCCATTACATTATAGTTAGGGATTGCACGCTCAGCACCAAGATAAGAAAGTGTCACTAATGCTGAATTTGGATTTAGCATTGAACGACATGCCTTAGCCATAGCAACGAAGCTATAAGAGCTAATATCGTGAGCAATAGCAAAACCTTCACGGGTAACAGCATTAACATAATCGCCATCTAATTGATCACCTGGTGCGAAAGCAATAGCATGAACAAAACCATCAAATTTATCCCAAGTTTTTGCAAGTTCAGAAAATAGTTCAGAGATGCTTTCATCATGAGCAACATCGCAAGGTAAAACGATTTTAGAACCAAAATCAGCGGCAAACTCTTCAACGCGTGTTTTTAATTTATCATTTTGGTAAGTAAAAGCGAGTTCAGCGCCTTCACGATGCATTGCTTGTGCAATACCGTAAGCAATTGAACGATTACTTGCAACACCCGTAACGAGTATACGTTTACCTGTTAAAAATCCCATAAATTATTCCTCTAATTTTCACTATATAGTCTAGGATGATGACGATTATATGTTGATCAAGCCAACTTCGCCACTATAAATTTATTTTCGTTGATAGGTTTTTATTTTATTGTCTAAAATAAATGATTGTTTACCATATTAATATCCTACTATAATAGTCAACTATTGTTTTTTTATAGGAGGTACCAATTTGAATAATTTAGTTTGTTACAAAACATTGCCTATTTGGAATGCTGATACATTACCTGCGTTGTTGCGTCAAAAGCATAATACCCAAATTGGTACATGGGCGAAGTTAGAAATTTTAAAAGGAAGTATTGGTTTTGAAATGTTAACTGAACAAGGCGAAGTGATTACTAAGCATTGTTTTGATACTCAGCAGCAACCGCCATTTATATTGCCACAGCAATGGCACCGTATAGCCGAAATATCAGATGACTTACAGTGCCAGTTAGCATTTTACTGTTTGCCTGAGGATTATACTCAAAAAAAATACCAAATGACCAAAACCCACTCCGAGGTAATTAACGCAACAAAGATTATCCAAACAGGAAAGGCATTGGATTTAGGTTGTGGTTCAGGTCGTAATTCACTTTACTTGCAGTTACAAGGCTTTGATGTTACCGCGATTGATAAATCAGAGCTCAGTATTGGAAACTTACAAAAAATCATTAATGATGATAACCTTAAGCACATTAATGCAATGGTTTACGATATCAATCAAGCAAATTTACCGGGCGAATATGATTTTATTTTTTCGACCGTTGTCATGATGTTTTTACAACCCGAAAGAATTCCAGCTATTATTAATAACATGCAAAAAATGACCAAATCAGGGGGATATAATTTAATTGTCAGCGCCATGTCTACGTCTGATTATCCTTGCTCTGTTGGGTTTTCATTTACTTTTAAAGAAAACGAGTTGCACCAATATTACCAAGATTGGGAAATACTAAAATATAACGAAGATATTGGACAATTGCATAAAACAGATATACATGGAAACCGAATTAAATTAAGGTTTGCAACCTTATTGGCTAAAAAGAGATAACAATTACAGGATATATCATCCTGTAATTTAATATATTTGATTAAAGTGTATTTAGTTTTTCGCCAACTGTAAACCAAGCCTTGCGTGAGTTTAACAAATCTTGGGCAGACATCGGTTTTTTCCCAGCAGGTTGCAAAAGTATCATATTCAATGCGCCGTTGCTGGTTGCAATACAAATGCCATTTTTATTGGCTTGCAAAATTGTGCCAGCCGTCTGTTTTGAATCCATTTTTACCACATGGGCTTGCCATACTTTTACAGGCTCACCATTAACCTCAAAATAACTCACTGGCCATGGGTTAAAAGCCCGAACGCAACGTTCAAGTTGCACGGCAGGCAAATTCCAATCAAGTTTAGCTTCCTGTTTTGACAACTTTTCGGCATAGGTTGCTTGCGCCTCATCTTGTTTTTCAGGTTGGATTTTTCCTTCAGTGATTAACTCTAATGTATCAAGCAAGCCTTGGGGACCGAGTTTTGCGAGTTTCTCATACAGTGATGCGCTAGTATCGGATTGCTCAATAAGACAGGTAAGCTTATAAAGCATATCACCCGTATCAAGCCCTGCATCCATCTGCATAATGGTAATGCCTGTTTCTTCATCGCCTGCCCAACATGCACGTTGAATTGGCGCAGCACCTCGCCAACGGGGTAATAACGAACCATGCACATTTAAGCAACCTAATCTGGGTATACCAAGTACAGCTTGTGGCAAAATAAGTCCATAAGCAACAACAACCATAATGTCAGCATTTAATTCAGCAATGATTTTTTGATTTTCTTCGGATTTAAGCGTTGCTGGTTGATAAACAGGAATATTATGCTCAACAGCTAATTGTTTAACAGGGCTTGCTGTTAATTTATTACCACGACCTGCAGGGCGATCTGGTTGCGTAAAAACAGCAATTACATTATGGCGTGAGTTAATCAGAGCTTTTAAATGAGTTGCAGCAAAATCGGGTGTACCAGCAAAAATAATATTTAAAGGTTTAGTTGCATGTGGCATAAGCGTTATGTCCATAATCAAAAATTTATCTGAATTATACCCGAAATTTTAGTGAGAATCTTTAATCAAAAAAACTCATAGATATGATAAACATCTTTAGTTGGTATTAAATTTGATAATATTTATATACATTAGGTTATGTTGTGTAATTATCCCTCTAATTTAATACGATTAAACGGTATAAATGATTTAAGAAAAAACGCTTTATGGGTTTCTAGCGAATTATTTTAATCGATGAGATCCTTATCTTGCATCATGTTAGGCATAGTTATATTATGACTATAATGCAATATTATTTAAGGAATAAATTATGTTAAAATCAATTGATCCAACAACAACCCAATCTTGGAAATCCCTTCAAGCTAGTTACGAAAAACACCACAATAAAACCATTGCACAAATTCTGAAAGAAGAACCCAAACGTGTTGAAAAGCTTACTATTCCTTTTGAAGAAGAGTTTTTGGTTGATTTATCTAAAAATAGAGTGACACAAGAGACGCTAGAATTGCTTTATAAGCTAGCTGATGAATGCGATCTAATTGGTGCTACTAAAGCCATGTATAGTGGTGAAAAGATTAATCGTACAGAAAATCGAGCTGTATTACATGTTGCATTACGTAATGTATCAAATACACCAATTTATGTTGATGGTAAGAATGTGATGGATGATGTTAATACTGTCTTAGCTAAGATGGAATCATTCAGTAAAAAAATCATTAATGGTGAATGGAAAGGATACACAGGTAAAGCCATTACTGATGTGGTCAATATTGGTATTGGTGGTTCGGATCTAGGGCCAGTAATGATTACCGAAGCACTACGACCTTACAAAAACCACTTGAACATGCATTTCGTATCAAATGTAGATGGCACACATATCGTTGAAGCGTTAAAAGGCTTAAATCCTGAAACTACTTTATTTTTGGTTGCATCCAAAACTTTTACCACTCAAGAAACTATGACAAATGCACAAACAGCACGAGCATGGTTACTTGATGCTGCTAAAGATGATAAAGCAGTTGCTTTGCACTTTGTTGCTCTTTCAACTAATGCTAAAGAAGTTGAAAAATTTGGTATTGATACAGCTAATATGTTTGAATTTTGGGATTGGGTTGGTGGACGTTATTCATCTTGGTCGGCAATTGGCTTATCGATTGTTTTATCAATTGGTTTTGATAACTTCAAACAATTTTTAGCTGGTGGCCATGCGATGGATAAGCACTTCCAGAGCGCACCAATTGATAAAAATATCCCAACGTTACTGGCATTAATTGGTATTTGGTACAACAATTTTTGTGGTGCTGAAACTGAAGCTATTTTACCATATGATCAGTACATGCACCGTTTTGCGGCTTATTTCCAACAAGGAAATATGGAGTCAAATGGTAAAAGTGTCGATCGCAACGGTAATAAAACACCTTACACAACAGGCCCAATTATTTGGGGCGAGCCAGGAACCAATGGTCAACATGCATTTTATCAATTAATTCACCAGGGTACTAAACTCATCCCTTGTGATTTTATTGCGCCAGCAATAAGCCATAATCCAGTTGGAGATCATCACCCAAAATTATTATCTAACTTTTTTGCTCAAACTGAAGCTTTAGCTTTTGGTAAAACAAAAGAACAGGTCGAGCAAGAGTTCATAGCTGCAGGAAAAAATCTTGATGAAGTGAAATCTGTTGTACCATTTAAAGTATTTGAAGGTAATAAACCAACTAATTCAATATTAGTGAAAAAAATTACACCTTATGCTCTTGGTGCCTTAGTTGCGATGTATGAGCATAAAATCTTTACTCAAGGAGTTATTCTTAATATATTTAGTTTTGATCAATGGGGTGTTGAACTTGGTAAACAACTTGCTGGACGTATTTTACCTGAATTAGCAGATGATAAACCAGTTAGCTCTCACGATGATTCAACCAATAGCTTAATCAACCAATACAAAAAATGGCGTTAAGTATTATTAAAAAAGATAAGTTATAATATAAAAAAAACCTTCAGCTAAAACTGAAGGTTTTTTATAATAGTGAAAAAATTATTTTTTCACACGCATTATTGGAGTTTTACCTGCTTCGACAGCGCCAGATAATTTATTTAATTCTATTATGGTTTCCATATTAGAAATAACCACTGGAGTTAATACGGATTTGGCTTTGCTTTCAAGTAAAGGTAAATCAATTTCAATAATAGTATCTCCTACTTTTACCTGCTGACCTTCTTCAGCAACTCGTTTGAAGCCTTCACCTTTTAGTTCTACTGTATCAATACCAAAGTGAACAAAAAGCTCAATGCCTTCATCCGATTCTATAGCAAAAGCGTGGTTGGTTTCGAAAATTTTGCCTATTTTTCCACTTAATGGAGCGACAATTTTATTACCAGAAGGTTTAATTGCTACCCCATCACCAACGATTTTTTCAGCAAAAACCACATCTGGTACATCTTCGATTTTGACAATTTCGCCACTTAAGGGAGCAATAATCTCGATGCTGTTTTTATTATCATCGGATACGAATTGCTTAATTTTATCGAATAGACCCATTATTGCCTCCTAACAAATTTGCTTTTCAGCAGTGTAATTTTCAATTAAATCAATAATTTCTTTAGAAGTTGCTTTTTCTAATACAGTATCAGCAAATTTTTTCGCTTCTTCATAGTTAGTATTGCGAATTAATTTTTTGATTTTAGGAATTGATACTGCACTCATACTAAATTCATCAAGTCCCATACCAAGCAATAAGATTGTGGCTCTTTCATCACCAGCAAGCTCTCCACACATACCTGTCCATTTACCTTCTTTATGAGAAGCATCGATAACATTTTTAATCAGAGTTAGCACTGAAGGCGAAAACGGATTATAAAGGTGAGAAATTAATTCGTTACCACGGTCAACGGCAAGTGTATATTGAGTTAAGTCATTGGTACCGATACTAAAAAAGTCTACTTCCTTGGCTAAGTGATGTGCAATCACAGCGGCTGCAGGAGTTTCAATCATTACACCGATTTCAATATTTTTATCAAATGATTTGCCTTCAGCAGTCAATTGTTCTTTAAGAGTATTGATTTCGGATTTTAATGTTCGGATTTCTTCAACAGAAATAATCATTGGGAACATAATGCGCAATTTACCAAATGCTGATGCACGCAAAATTGCGCGTAGTTGTGCATGAAGTACTTCTTTACGATCTAAACAGATTCGAATTGCTCGCCAACCTAAGAATGGATTCTCTTCTTTTGGTAAATGCATATAAGGTATATCCTTATCGCCACCAATATCCATGGTACGGACAATTACCGATAAACCATTGGTTGATTCAGCTACTTCTTTATATGCTTTAAACTGTTCTTCTTCATCAGGATAAGCTTCGCGATCCATAAATAAGAATTCAGTACGGTATAGACCAACACCTTCATAACCGTTACGTTCAGCACCTGCAATATCGCGTACTGTACCGATGTTACCACAAATCTCTACTTGATGGCCATCAAGGGTTACAGCAGGTAGATCTTTCAATTTAGCTAGTTCTTCTTTATCACTAATATATTTAGCTTGAACTTGTTTTAATTTTTCTTGAGTTGTGTGATCTGGATTGATATAAATAGCATTATTTATAGCATCTAAAATAACAAAATCGCCATGTTTGATTGCTTGAGTTGCATTAGATGTTCCGACGATAGCTGGTATCTCTAAAGAGCGAGCCATAATTGAAGTATGTGAGGTGCGTCCACCAGCGTCAGTAATAAAACCTAGCACCATATCCAAGTTTAGCTGAGCTGTTTCAGAAGGTGTTAAATCGGTTGCAACTAAAATACATGGTTGGCTAATAGCACTCAAGTCAACAATTTCAATACCTAAAATATTTTTGAGTAAACGTTTACCAATATCACGAATATCTGCGGCACGTTCTTTTAGATATTCATCATCTAGATTTTCTAATTCTTTAGCTTGAGTTTCAAATACAGATTGAACAGCGGCATCAGCGGTTGAATGTTTACTTTGAATACGAGAAATAACTTCTTGTTCAAGATCCTCATCTTCAAGAAGCATAATATGCCCTTCAAAAATGGCCGCTTTATCTTCGCCTAATGTGGATTTTGCTCGTTCCATAATCGTATGTAGCTGTTTACTTGATTTTTGGCGAGCTTCCTTGAAGCGCTCAATTTCAGCCTCAATCTTGTTATCAAGAATTTGCCTATTACTAATAACAATAGGCTCTTCTTTTAATAATAGCGCTTTAGCAAAAGCGATACCGGGGGAAACAAGTGTACCTGATACCATAACATTTAATCCTTATTCTATTTTAAAACCGTTCATAGCTAATCGGGAGTTATTATTCCAACTCAGGAATTAATTTTACTAAATGAGCAACTGCTTCTTTTTCGTCTTCACCTTCGGCAGAAATGGTAATAGTTGTGCCTTGTGATAAACCTAATGTTTGTAACTTAAACAGACTTTTAGCACTCGCACTTTTACCATTAGATGTGACAGTAATTTCTGCATTAAAGTTCTTTGCTTCTTTAACAAATTGTGCAGCAGGGCGGGTATGAAGACCGTTAGATGCAGTAATAGTTACATCTTGTTTATACATATTATTTTACTCCCAAAATATTTTGTTTCACCGACCAATATAAATAAAAACTGCCTGAAAGGCTAGTAAGATTTCATCGATCTTTTATATTAAGTCGTCGTATTAGCTATCATATTTAAGATAGCCATACTTTATCAGTATCGGTAGATACGAGTGACTTTATCACTACATTTTTTAAATTCTACCTGTCCATGGATTCCATGTTTAATATTCTCAAAAACAATTTCTTCACTACCATCAAGTTGTGATACGCGGATCTCCTCTCTACAGAAAGCCTCGAATCGCTGTAATTCCTGCTCACTATTACCCAATTTATAAGATTTAGGTAAGTCTTGACTGGTTACATAGGTATGTATTTTATCTTGCACATCAAGGACAATTACGCCTTTATTCGATAAAAACGAACTACAGGAGGTTAATGATAATGTTAATCCTGCAAAAAATAATAATTGCAGTGAAAATTTCATGATAAATCCTATAATGTTCAAAATAATTCCTTTATAAAGCAAAGCAATCTGTTTATGATTTATAATTAGATGCAAATTATATACTAATAATTGAAGAAAGTGCAGAGTGCATTTTTCTTGATGTAATAATATTAGGGGAAGTTTATGTCAGATACTATTAATTACGACGAATTTAATCGCCAATTAATCCAAAATAAAATAGGCATTACCGCTGCTGAGTTACATGGTTTTCTTTCAGGCATATTAGCTGGAGGTAACAATGACGAGAGCTGGCGTCCATTAGTTGAGGATATGTTAAACAATGGTCAAAAAATGCCAACATCATTAGATGAAAAAATTAGCCAACTTTATGCGCTTATCAAACAGCAATTTTTTGAAGAAGATTTCAGCTTTCAGTTATTACTTAGCGACAAAGATTTATATACACAACTGGATGATTTAGTTGGTTGGGTAAATCATTTTTTACTTGGTATTGGACTTGTGCAACCTAAAATTAACCACATCAAAGGTGATGTTGGTGAAGCTATTTATGACCTACGTCAAATTGTTAAACTAGGCTATGATGAAAATGAAGATCAACAAGAGCTTGGTTTTGCTTTTGAAGAGATAAAAGAGTATGTTCGCATAACTTCTATGCTATGTTTTGATGAATTTAACGAATTTAATGAGGCTGACACACCTCCAACAATCCATTGATATTAATAACATTACATCTTCAGGGGCATCACAATGATAAATACTGATATCGAAACAGAACTTTTTGCACGTCGAGAAAAATTACTAGCTCAAATGATACCAAATAGTGTTGCACTTTTTTTTGCTGCTCCAGAAATGACGAGGAGTAATGACACCCACTACCCATATCGACAAAATAGCGACTTTTGGTATTTTACACTTTTTTCTGAACCAGAAGCGGTATTTGCAGTAGTTAAACAAAAAGATAATACAACTAAATACATATTATTTAATCGCCCAAAAGATACGCTAGCAGAGACTTGGACAGGTTACCGTTTAGGTCAAGATTCCGCATTAAAGACGGTTTTTGTTGATGAAGCTTATATATTTGATGAGATTGAAAAAGTATTACCTGATTTATTAAATGGCAAAACGGCGGTTTACCATGCCGACCAACAGTATCAATATGCCGATAGAATCGTAGATCACACAATGAATACTCTGCGACAAGGGAGTAGATTAAATCTTTATGCACCAAACAGCACGATCGATTGGCGACCGATAGTTCATCAAATGCGCATGTTTAAATCAGATTTTGAAATAAAAATATTGCGCAAGGCTTGCAAAATCAGCGCTCAATCTCACGTTCGAGCAATGCAAAGATGTAAACCGAATATGTATGAGTATCAACTAGAAGCTGAAATCTTGCATGAATTTGCGTGGCATGGCGCACGAGCACCATCTTATAACACCATTGTTGGTAGTGGTAATAATGGATGTATACTACATTATGAAAATAATAGTCAGCAGTTAAAAAATGGCGATTTAGTTTTAATTGATGCGGGTTGTGAATATCAGTACTATGCAGGCGATATAACTCGCACTTTTCCTATCAATGGCAAATTTAACCAAGCTCAACTTGAAATTTATAACATCGTTTTAGCATCACAATATCAAGCCATTAAATTATTTAAACCGGGCACTTCAATTATGGAAGTCAATAATCAAGTTATAAGAACGATGGTAGAAGGTTTAGTAAAACTCGGAATTATGCAAGGTGATGTTGATAGCTTAATTGCTAATAAAGCTTATACACAATATTACATGCACGGTTTAGGCCATTGGTTAGGTATTGATGTACATGATGTTGGTAGTGGACGAGATCGAATTTTAGAGCCAGGAATGGTATTGACCGTTGAACCAGGGCTTTATATTAATCAAGAATCAGATGTACCAGCACAATATAAAGGTATCGGTATTCGGATCGAAGATAACATTTTAATTACTGACACAGGAAATGAAGTTCTGACAGGTGATGTTCCAAAAGACCCAGCTGAAATTGAAAAATTAATGGAAAATAAATTTACTCATTAATTGTGTCGTTACCGTAATTTTTAAAATAAAAATTACGGTTTTTTGTTTTTATCTACCTAATTATTAATCCAACTTAATTGATTTATCACGATTAAAAATAATTCTAATTTTTAGGTCTTTTGCTGGAATTGGTTTGTATTTCCAAGTTTTCATGGCATTTATTACCGAACGATTAAATATATTATTAGGATTTGCTTCAACAATGCGAATATTTTCAACTCGCCCATCGCTGTTAATATCAAACATTGCTACCACGTAGCCTTCTAAGCGCATATCAAGCGCTCGGCGTGGATACTCAGGTTGATTCCGTCTAATTGGAGAAGGATTACCTGAATATTGGCGATTATCTGAAAGTTTGGGTGCAACAGAGGTATTTGCCAAATTATCACTAACCACTTCTTGCCTAACTTGTTTATGAGAAGCTTTTTGGACTGGCCTGCGCTTTTTTTTCGGCTTTTTCTCTTTTTTTACTACAACATCCTTTTGGGGTTCAACCGTTGATTTATCGGATATTTTTTCGAGAATAGATTCAGGATTTTCTTCCTTAACTACTTCAGGTTCAACAACAGGATCAACTGGTTTTTCTTCAATTTGTTTGTTATCGATCAGTTCACTATTTTCCGCACCTTGAATTTCTGGGGTATTTTCAACTAATGATTGTTCAGGGGCGGCAAATTGCGATAGATCGACCATAATAGCTTTAATCGCATTATCGCCTTCATCAACAGCAACATTTTTAGCAAACAAGACAGAACTAAAGAGCAGAGCAAATAAGATAAGATGCGACAATACAGAAACTGATGTACATACATAGGTGTTTTTAGGTTTTTTTTTAATTGGACTCAAAGGGGTCTTAGTATCATCGAGATCTATATCAAAGTTAATCTTCATAATAATAATCATATTTAACTTAATGACAGTTATTCTAAATGAAAATGCTTATCATTTGTAGTATTATTTTAAAATAAGATGGATGATACCTTGTTGCATAAAGATATTTATCAGATAATAGAAAATAAATATCTATTATTTGTAGTGGTTAGGCTGATGAATACTCCATCAATGAATCAAATACTCGATCTTGTTAAAAATGATTTAGTCAAAGTAAATGAGGCAATACAGGCAGAACTAACTTCTGATGTGGCTTTAATTAATCAATTAGGCAATTACATCATTAGTAGTGGTGGCAAACGTATACGTCCTGTTATCGCATTATTAATAGCCAAAGCACTCAACTACCAAGGCGATAAACATATTATCACTGCTGCTTTTATTGAATTTATTCATACTGCCACCTTATTGCATGATGATGTTGTTGACGAATCCGATTTACGCCGAGGCAAATCAACCGCCAATGCACTTTTTGGCAATGCCGCGAGCGTATTAGTTGGCGATTATATTTACACACGCTCTTTTCAAATGATGGTACGTACAGAATCGTTTAAAGTATTGACGATCATGTCGGCTGCAACCAATGTAATAGCTGAAGGTGAAGTACAGCAGTTGATTAATTGTAACGATCCAGATATCACAAAAGAACAATATTTAGATGTAATTTATCGAAAAACGGCACGTCTATTTGAAGCAACATCGCATTCTGCTGCTGTCCTAGCTGGAGCTAGTGAGGAGCAAGAACTCGCCCTACAAGAATATGGAAAATATTTAGGCACAGCCTTTCAAATCATTGATGATCTACTCGATTATAGTGCTGATAGCAACCAAAAATTAGGTAAAAATTTAGGGGACGATCTTAACGAAGGCAAGCCCACTCTACCGCTTTTACATGCTATGCACCACACAAAAAACGCCCAAGATGCGGCATTAATACGCCAAGCAATAGAGCAAGGTAATGGTCGACAATTATTAGATCGTATTTTAAACATCATGGACGAATGTGGTTCGCTAGATTTTACTTTACAAACTGCTCAAAAAGAAGCGCAAAAAGCGTTTGACGTTATCGCAATTTTACCTGATTCACCTTATAAACAAGCGTTACAAGATCTTGCCTTATTGTCAGTAAAAAGAGAAAGCTAACTAGCCAATAAATCAATTAAATATATGCTTTTTATACTCAAACACATAGTTTCCTGAAACTTTTTGTCATTAGTTTCATATACAATAACTTTAATTTAAGGTAATTATTTATGCTTAAAAGGTTTTGGCCTGTTTTGTTAATTTTTATCTCGATGATTTCAGTGCAAGGCAGTGCCTCAATAGCCAAATATCTGTTTCCTGTATTAGGGCCTGAAGGGATGACAGCTTGGCGATTATTTTTTTCAGCAATTATGCTAATTTTAATATTCAAGCCGTGGCGTAAAACACTGACAAAACAAGCATTAAAATACATTTTTTTATACGGTATTTCAATTGGTTGTATGAATTTAGCGTTTTACAATGCAATCGCAAGAATTCCGCTAGGTATTGCAGTTGCCATTGAACTCACAGGGCCAATTATGGTGGCGATGTGCTCCTCGCGTAAAGTACTTGATTTTATTTGGTTAGGTGTTGCTATTATTGGCTTGGCTATGCTTTTACCCATTGAACAAGCTTCAAGCAATTTAGATCCCAAGGGTATTTTATTTGCGCTATTAGCTGGAAGTGGTTGGGCGTGTTATATCTTATTTGGACGCAAAGCCAGCACTATTTATGGCTCAGCCAGCGTAGCGATTGGATCAGTCATTGCTTCGTGCTTTTTATTTCCTATTGGAATTTGGCAAAGTGGCAGTACCATGTTTTCGTTGGAATTGCTCCCAATGGTTTTTCTGGTCTCGTTATTAGCATCAGCAATCCCTTATGGATTAGACATGATTGCACTACCAAAATTACCAGCACAAACATTTAGTACATTAATGAGCTTATCGCCTGTTTTTGCCGCGCTTTCTGGGTTCATTGTTTTGCATGAACAACTAACCCACTACCAGTGGTTAGCCATTATTTTTATTATTACCTCATCAATAGGTACAGTGCTAACTATGAGTCGCCCAGTAAAAATAAAATCGAGTAAACCAAACAATTAAACAATTAAAACCACTATCGCACTATTTATAAGTGGATAGTGGTTTATAAGTGCGATAGTGGTTGTACGGCGAGCTATAGTTAACAGTTACTAAGTACTCAGATATAACTCATTTAATTGAAGATTTAGTATTAATGACTTAACGAGGAGGTAATCCCATACCACCGCCCATTAATCCTTTCATTTGGCGCATCATCTTCATCATGCCGCCACCTTTCATTTTTTTCATCATCTTTTGCATATCTTCAAACTGTTTTAACAGCTTGTTGACATCTTGAACCTGAGTTCCCGAACCGTTGGCAATACGGCGTTTACGAGAACCTTTAATGATTTCAGGATTAGCACGCTCTTTTAATGTCATTGAACCAATGATTGCCTCCATTTTGATGGTAATTTTATCATCCATCTGTGCTTTAATATGATCAGGAAGTTGACCAACACCGGGTAATTTAGCTAACAAAGCCCCCATTCCGCCCATATTACGCATCTGTTTTAACTGATCTTGGAAATCATTAAAATCAAATTTGTCACCTTTTTTTAGCTTCTTGGCAATTTTTTCTGCTTTTTCGCGATCGACGTTGCTTTGTAATTCTTCAATTAAAGATAGCACATCGCCCATCCCTAAAATACGTGAAGCAATGCGATCAGGATAAAATGGCTCTAAAGCGTCTGTCTTTTCACCCATTCCTAAAAATTTAATTGGCTTACCGGTAATGTGGCGAATTGATAACGCTGCACCACCACGAGCATCCCCGTCAACTTTTGTTAAAATTACACCAGTAAGCGGTAATGCATCATTAAACGCTTTAGCGGTATTAGCGGCATCTTGCCCTGTCATAGCATCGACCACAAATAGCGTTTCAATTGGATTGACAGCATGATGGAGCGCTTTGATTTCATCCATCATATCGCTATCAACATGCAAACGGCCTGCAGTATCAACAATTAACACATCAAAAAATTGCAATTTAGCATGCGAAATAGCTTTATTAACAATATTGACTGGCTTTTCAGCAATATCAGATGGAAAAACTTCAACATCAATAGCTTTAGCTAATGTTTCTAGCTGTTTAATCGCAGCAGGGCGATAAACATCGGCAGAAACAACCAACACTTTCTTTTTATGTTTTTCTTTTAAAAATTTAGCTAGCTTAGCAACGCTCGTTGTTTTACCTGCCCCTTGCAAACCTGCCATTAAAATCACTGCGGGTGGTTGAGTTGCCAAATTGAGCGAACTATTAACCTCACCCATAGCAGTTGTTAATTCTGCCTGAACTATTTTGATAAATTCTTGACCTGGGGTTAAGCTCTTATTGACATCTAATCCAACAGCCTTTTCTTTAACTTGATTAATAAATTCACGAACTACGGGTAGTGCAACATCGGCCTCAAGTAGTGCCATACGAACATCGCGCAATGCATCTTTGATATTATCTTCAGATAATCTTCCTCGACCACTAATATTGCGGAATGTCTGTGATAAACGGTCGGTTAAATTCTCGAACATATTAACTCTCGTAATAAATGAAAAATTGCCATTATCATATCAGAAAATTTCAATAAGTCCCACGATCATAATTTTGCACTGACTTGACACAAAATTGTGTTCCTGTTGAAATGAGGAAAGAGAAAAAGACGATTATTAATAATTACAAAACAGAATAGTTTAGACTAAAAAGGAGAAAATCGGACATGGCAAAAGTAATTAGTACTGATAAAGCGCCAGCAGCTATTGGGCCTTATGTTCAAGCAGTAGATTTAGGTAATATGTTATTTGCCTCAGGACAAATTCCATTAGATCCAACAACTGGTGAAATGCCAACTTGTGTTAAAGAGCAAGCCAAACAGAGTTTAGCGAATGTTAAAGCGATCATCACTGCGGCTGGCTATCAAGTAAGTAATATCGTTAAAACGACTATTTTCTTATCTGATATCAATGACTTTGCTACGGTAAATGCAGTATACGAAGCCTTTTTTATTGAAAATAATGCATCTTTCCCTGCACGTTCTTGCGTACAAGTAGCTCGAATTCCCAAAGATGCCAAAGTCGAAATCGAAGTTATTGCCGCTAAATAAATTTGCTTATCAGATTAGCACCAATGGGTGCTAATTTCTGTCAAAAAGTTTCAGGTAACTATGTGTTTCAGTATAAAATTAATATAAAAACATGACTTTTTGAGTTATTTTGTTCTTTATTCCTCTTATTAAAAAACGCCAATTTTCCAACCAAAAATCAACTTAATTATTTGCTATTAAACTATTATTTAATGATTGATCGCCAATAGAGTTGGTGCAATAATCTACAATTATTTATTATTATTATTTGTACCAATTGGATTGTAAAAATGTTTGAAAAAGTAGAGCCGTACGCAGGGGACCCCATCTTATCACTAGTAACTGAATTTATTAATGATAGTCGAGAAAACAAAATAAATTTAAGTATTGGTTATTATTATGATGAAAATAGCATAGTGCCTCAATTACAATGTATTAAAACGGCGCGTGATTATATCTATCATCACAACCAAGATGCTCAATTGTATTTACCCATGAGTGGCCTACCAGCTTATTGCCAAGCGATCCAATCTTTATTATTTGGTGAAGATCATTCGGCCTCTAAAGATAAACGTATCGCAACGATACAAACCTTAGGTGGATCGGGGGCTCTTAAAATAGGTGCTGATTTTTTATTTCGCTATTTCCCAAATTCACAAGTCTGGGTCAGCGATCCAACTTGGGAAAATCACATCGCCATTTTTAATGGTGCAGGTTTTAAAGTAAACCAATATCCTTACTTTGATGAACAAACATGTGGCGTAAAATTTGAAGCAATGCTTGAAACATTAAATCAATTACCTGCTAAAAGCATAGTCTTACTACACCCTTGTTGCCATAACCCAACTGGCGCCGATCTAACGCAAGCACAGTGGGATAAAGTAATAGCAGTTTTGCAAGCACGAGATCTTATTCCATTTATGGATATTGCTTATCAAGGCTTTGGCAAAGGTATTGAACAAGACGTTTATGCGATTCGAAAAATGGCAGATGTAGGATTGTGTGGATTTGTTAGTAACTCATTTTCGAAAACATTTTCACTTTATGGTGAACGAGTGGGGGGATTATCCGTTTTATGTGATAACAGCCAGATCGCTAACCGTGTGTTAGGACAGTTACAAGCAACGGTTCGCCAAAATTATTCAACCCCAGCGGCATATGGTGTGCAGTTAGTGAGTTATGTTTTAAATAATCCAGAACTTAAAGCGCAATGGTTAAAAGAAGTAGAATCCATGAGAACTCGCATCGTAACCATGCGATCAACTCTAGTTGAATTATTAAAAAAAGCGGCACCTGATTGTCATTTTGATTATTTAGTAAAACAGCAGGGCATGTTTAGTTATACCGGTTTTAGTAAAGAGCAAGTTACACAATTAAAAGATAATTTTGCTATTTATTTGGTGGGTAGCGGAAGAATGTGTGTAGCGGGTTTAAATCACCATAATATCGAACGTGTGGCAGAAGCATTTGCTGCACTAAAACAATCATGTTAATAAAGGAGTGTATTTTTATGTTCCATAAAATGTTAATGTTAATATTAGGTATAGCAATGGCGACTTTAGTTGTTGGATGTAACACCGTAAAAGGTGTTGGTCAAGATGTCGAATCAGGTGGAAAAGCCATTTCACATACAGCCGAAAAAGTGAGTGATAAAATGTAACTAAGGTTATAGACTATCTACAAATATTTTAATGTCTTAAATATATTTGGTTAAATGTCACGTATTTTATTTACAGTTACATTATTTTTACTTGTTGGGTGCAGCTCGTTAAACTTTCGAACTGCACCTTTAACTATGGAAAATTGTCAATATTCAAACCTATCAGGTATTGAATTTTTATTAAACCCACTCCCTTCAAATAAACCAAGCTATCAGCATGTTTATATTAGCCAGAGTCGAGAAGGCAAACATTTGCCCAGTAGTTATGCAGGAATAAAAGGCAAATTAACCGATCAAATTCTTATTCGCAATTATCCCAAACAGACATTTTGGCGAACGCCAAATTTATTTGAAAGGGCCTCTTTATATGAGGATGGATATGATGACCTTTACATCAGCAAAGCACAAAAAGAGGCACGTGATCGAAAAGCAAAATTCGTAGTAAGACAAGCCGTGTTACAAAATTGCCAAATCGTTTATATCGCTATTGATTCTTTAGCTAAAGACAGAGATAATCCTTTGCTAATTGAATCTAACGATTTATCGATTATTAAACAGGTACAAAAATGATCAAGGAAAAAGAACTTAAAGGATTAGGCGGTTGGCTAATTTTAGTTGGTATTGAATTATTTTTTTGTTTTATTTTTATTGGATATGTTACTTTTTCTAGACTAAATGCGATTGATTTTATCGACGTATGGACACAATTATTGGATCCCTACTCGAAAATGCACACAATTCATTTGGGTCTGTTTATTTTAGGTGACATGGGTCTAAATTGTTTATTATTGCTTTTAAACGCTTATATTATATTTTTATATTTTACTAAAAGTTATAAATTTCCTAACTTTTTTATTATATTTAGTAGCAGTTTTATTGTTTTTAAGCTAATTCAAAGATGTTGGTATCTTTTTATAGTGTTACCATTTGAAGTTAAATTTGAGTTTTCTTTTATAAAAGATATTGTGATAGCAATCATTTATACCAGTATTTGGATTGCTTATGTGTTAAAGTCAGTTCGAGTCAAAAATACATTTGTTAATGGTCGCCATAGTGAAGTTACTCATAGCGACATAATTAGTTAATTTGTTTTAAGGAAATAAAATGACATCAAATTTAGACAATTCAGTAAATGGAAAAGTAACAAAAGCGGTTATCCCTGTTGCCGGTTTGGGTACTCGTATGTTACCAGCAACTAAAGCTATTCCAAAAGAGATGCTCCCCGTTGTTGACAAGCCACTTATTCAATATGTAGTTAAAGAGTGTATTGCCGCAGGCATAACTGAAATTATATTTGTTACGCACTCATCAAAAAACTCAATTGAAAACCATTTCGATACCAGTTTTGAATTAGAAGCCATGTTAGAGGCGCGTGTTAAACGTCAATTATTGCAAGAAGTACAAGGCATTTTACCTAAAAATGTTACCATAACTAGCGTCCGCCAAGGTTTGGCAAAAGGGCTTGGTCATGCGGTATTATGTGCTTATCCTTTAGTTGGTGATGAACCATTTGCTGTTGTTTTACCTGATGTGATTATCGATGAATACGAAAGTGACCTTACCAGCGATAATTTAGCTGCAATGATCAAAAATTACCATGAAACCAAACATAGCCAAATCATGGTAGAGCCCGTGCCAAAAGAATTAGTTTCTTCTTACGGTATTGTTGATTGTCGTGGTCAAGAGCTATCTGCGGGTAATGTTGCACAAATGTACAGCGTAGTTGAAAAACCATCAGTTGAAGAAGCACCATCAAACCAATCCGTTGTTGGACGTTATGTTCTATCTGAAAAAATCTGGCCTCTACTTGCCAAAACGCCATTAGGTGCAGGTGGTGAAATTCAATTGACCGACGCAATTGCTATGTTACTTGAAGAAGATTGTGTTGATGCCTATTGCATAAAAGGTCGTAGTCATGACTGCGGTAATAAACTTGGCTATGTACAAACATTTGTACAATACGCAATGCGACATAAAAGCTTAGGTAGCGATGTTAAAGCTTGGTTAAAAACGCTTTAATTTTTGATTTAGGTTAGCTAGGTTTCGAATGTTTTGACCTTTTGTGGAAATAATTAACATCAGTGACAACATCCGAAACCATTACACTGCCCCCTCTAAGCCTGCAATAACCGCTAGGTTTATTTAAAAATAAAAATTTCAATAAAATCAATAGTCCACCTGAACGATTTTAGAGCAAGAAACACGCTTATAGCACTACAATGTTAATCAGCCAGCTTTATCACAGCATCAAAATATGCCGATAACGAAGTAAAGCTAGTACGCTAAACTAGGTTGTTGGGCGTGTTTGTGTTTTAGATGTTATCAGCAATATTAATCATTCCGCAAAATACAAAAAATTATAAAACTAACACCTTATTTTAATTAGAAAATTCACCTATCTATAAAGACAAATTGTTTTTATATTTACATTTCTTTACAAAAAATTCCGCTAAAAAACTAGCCAACTATTTTATAAATGGTTATACTTTCGCCGTTATAGGAAAACAAGCTTATTAAATAAGCAAACAATTATAAAAATCTAAATAAAATAAATAATTAATTAATAGGTAAACCATAATGCATTATCATTCTAGGTACAAGCACCGGCAAACTTATGTCTTAAATTTATCAAATAATCCTATTCGACGAGTTTTTGCACGAAACTTATTTATATCTTCGAAATTATCTCTCGAATTATTTTCGAAATTATCCACAAAACTATCTTTAAAAATTCCATTGGCATTAGCGCCGTTGTTGTTATTGCCGTACTCTTTAGAATCGCAGGCTTTATCGGCCACGACTTCTGAGCGCATTCATGGTACTGCACCTTATTTAACCTTTGATGGCGGTGTTACTAAAGTGACTAAAATAGAGGACTTATTAGGTATTAAGTTATCGGATGGTCGAACATTCACATCGCAAAATAATTCTTCATCACCAACAGCGCCAATCAAGTTACCTAATGTAGGGGATAC